>JAKITI010000016.1 GCA_021648145.1 Gammaproteobacteria bacterium | reverse complement strand
CAAGTACTCGAGCAGTATCACGTATGCCACTTCCATTGATTGCCATATCCACAATTTGTTTTTTAACCCCAGCTTCATAAGCTTTATTTCGATAACTCAGCATAAAAGTGTTCATTTTACATTCGGGATTTTTGCAACAATAACGCTAAACTCCTTTGTTGCTAAGCCCTGATTTCATTATTTGGTTGCCACTACACTTCGGGCATTTAACTTCTTAATAACATTTCATAAATGCTATTATATCAAATAATTACAGCTTTAAGCCATCACCATAAAATCCATTGCATGAACAAAAGAACACACAATATAAATATAATTTGAGCCAATATAATTTGGTAGTAAAACGACTTTTCAATACAACCTTTCTTATACATTTCCAATTTATACAGATATTTGAAGGTGCAGTAATAAAACAACACAGCAGCAGCTACTGCAACGAAAAAAAGTAACCAATGATAAGTTGATAAAATCAAACCAATAAACACACCACCTAATTCAGCTGGCAAACCAATAAGATATATTTTTTTTAAAGAAAACTTATTTTTTGTTAAACTAACGAGTAAAGTATAGGCATACATAAATAATATTCACCTCATTAATAATTACAAAAAACCGCACCACAGATGTTTTATTCTATAGACACTTCAGACCTCACAAAACTAACCCCCTCCCTTTCAACAAAAAGGAGGGGATATCTTCATCATCTTTTATTTAGATCACGAATCGAAGCTATTTACTACCATCCGGGGGGGCCATAGCCTTCATTCGACGGAGGGGTATAACCATAGTTTGGGGGGTTATACGGTGTGCCATAATCACCAATACCGAAATCATACGGATCCTGAGGCCAAGGCTGAGGCGAAACAATATCACTTCCTAGACCAACATCATCAGATTGAGTGAGCAAAGCTATTGGGCTTAGCCCTGTAGCAGCCCCGAAAATAAATTTACTGAGCCAATCAAGACCACCAGAAACCTGCTCAACTTCACTAAAATTTAATTCTCTCATTTTGAGTTACCTCATTAATTAGCGTATAATTACGCTTCGTTTCAAAATGCCTCTAACAACAGTTAGAAGCGACTTTTCCGGTGGTGGTTGCAGCCACCACCGGAAACTCCTAACTCTCTTCCTTTATCAATCAAAAGAGAATTCAAAAATATCACAGATACTCTTTATCCAATAAAACTGATTTCCAGATTTTCCATTGGCTCCGATCTTGCTTGAATACGTATATCCCTTCATATACATGGTCTTTTATTGATGCAATGCCACTGATTTTTTCCACTTTGCTCTTTACCCGCGCAACAGCATAATCACCACTAATGCCGACAAAATTAAACTTGATCAATGAAATATTGGCATCAGACGCTGGAAACAATCTCTCTAATTTTGTCTTCTCATGCATATAAATTGGAGATTCAGGGTGCATAACCTTCATCACATCTTCAATGGACTCTGAATCTTTTGACATAGCTGCGGCTTGTGTTTTCATCACATTTTCCAGCTGCGATGACACAGCACCATTGTTTGCAAGTAGGGTGCCGGAATAGACCGAAGCACAAAGAGATATAACTGTTGTTAATTTTTTATTCATAGAAACCTACACCTCTATAAAAATATTATTTTTGTATGATGTGATTCATAAAAACCTTACAGATACTCCACATCCAAGGCTATAGCCTGCCAGAGTTTCCATTGACTTTGTTCTTGTTTGAATATATGTATTTTTTCGTTCACTTGACTCTTAAATGATGCTGGCCCACTGATTTTTTCAATTTTTTCTTTGACCCGTGCAATAGCATAATCACCACTCACACCAACAAAGCTGAACTCTTGCAGGGAGACATTCATATCATAAACAGGAAACATTTGTTCCATTGCAACCTTGACATGCATAGAAGCAGGAGATTCAGAGTGCATACTCTTCATCACACCTTCAATGGATTCTGAATCTTTTGACATGGCCACATTCTGTGACTTGAGAACACTCTCCAGTTGTGAAGAGATTTCATCACTATTGGCAAGCAAAGTGCCAGAGTAAACTGAGGCACACATTGATACAGCCGCTATTAATTTTTTATTCACGTTATTTCTCCAGTTACTATTTAAAATGTAAAGTTTTTTGACAACTTGAGGTTTAATTTACACACAGAAAAAACCAATAGCAATAGCCCGAAAGGGCTATTATTTTACTGGATTACTATGATTTTCATTTGAAGTGCCTTGGCAGTAGCATGCTGTCGATTATTTACGTCAAGCTTTTTAGTGATTTTTTTAACATGGTTTTTCACGGTTTGCTCACTAATACTTAACACTTGCGCGACTTCCCAGTTAGTTTTTCCTAAATACACCCATCTCAATACTTCAGTTTCACGCGCTGAAAGTATTTTTTTATTGTGGGATACCTCCGCTTGAGCAACCAGATATTGATCTGAAAGGTCACCGCTCTGGAGTGTTGAAACCACTGGAAATATAGGTGATAAAGCCTTTTTTACAGCTGCTGTTTTTGTATATACAGCATGTAAATGAGGGACTAGAATCTTCATCAGGTCAACATGACGCTCTTCAATGCCACCCACTATATTGGCAAAACCAAAATACGATGCATAACCCTGACCACAATCCAGTACGCCATGAGACATGACATTATTAATTGAAAACCTCTGGTAAAAAGCGATATCGTCAGAAGAACTCTGGCAAGATTCTTTATGAACATCCAATACCTGTGGTGATTGGCTTTCAAACCAATGACAAAACAGTGGAGATATGACTTGACCCGATGAGCCAACAATCATTGAAATAAATTTTTCAGGAAACCCTTTGTTCAGACTTGTGACAGCTTTCATCGAACGACCGTCTCGAATCCCTATACCACATGCCATCATCTCATAACCCATCAGCTCCCGTGTTCTTTTTAATATGCTTTCAAACTCATCGTTTGAATGAAAATTGAGACATGACTCAATAATTGAAAAAACTTCAAGCTTGCAAGATTCACTTAAACAGTTGCAATACATACACCACCCTGATCGCTTCGATTATTACACCCTGCTGAGATAACCCACCAACAAACCAAGTGCGTTTAGTATCTTAATAAAAAATTGATTTTGACCGATTTGAATACATAATATTGAAGTGAACAACTCTTCAAAAGAGAGCCAATCTGCATAGGCAACAGGAGTCACCACAGATCACAGATCACAGATCACAGATCACAATCTCATTGTTTTTATTATTAAAAATCGTGTCAATATTTTTTACACATTTAGTAAATCACAAAAAAACATGGGTTACAATATGTTATTCCACGACAAAAAATAACAATCTGTTTTTGTGATGAAGCTCACAAAAAACAGAGACTACACCAATCAATGCGGTTATTTTATTTCATACCCCTGCATAGAAAAGTCTATTTGCCAAGCTTGACGCTCTTTAATGTTCTCGATAGTTCAGTCGTTATACGCTGGATTCTGGAAAACAAAAAGCCTCAGATCAAAGTATGCTGAGGCTGTTCTAAACAAAAGAAACAGCATATCAAACAGAGCTTGACAACACATTTGCTATAAAATAATCTGGCTAGATTAATGGTGGAGTAAAGAGATGGACTGGCGTTTGGCAGAAGCAAAAAATCTTTTTAGTGAGGTCGTTAATAGAGCCTTGATTGAAGGGCCACAACGTATTTCACGCCGTGATGACACTGTTATTCTACTCGCACAGCAAGAGTATGATCGACTGACAGGAGTGCGACCTGGTTTTAAAGAGTTCCTGCTCAAGCAAACCCCGAATCTGGATGACCTTGCTCTGAACCGTGATAAATCAGGAATGCGAGAGGTTGACCTGTGAGGGTGTTACTGGATACTTGTGTTCTGTCTGAATTACGCAAGGACAACTGCAACACAAATGTACGAAGGGTTGTGGAAGAAATCGCTGATGAACCCTTGGACAGAGTAGAAACTGACTCACTATTATCAATGATCACTCTATAAAAATGGAACTTCAATGAAATTCCTGCTTGCTATTTTATTGCTAATATCCAGCTTTAATCTTCCCGCTGCCTCTGATCGAATCAGTATCGTGGGTTCAACAACCGTGCTACCCATCATGGCACAAGCCGCTAAACGTTACCGTCATTTACATCCTGATATTATATTAACTGTTTCGGGCGGTGGTTCCGGAGTTGGGGTCGCCAGCATACGCCAAGGTACAGCGCAGATTGGTATGGTATCTCGTGAGCTTACCGAGCAAGAAAAAAATAGCTTCAATAACAGCGTAGAAACCATACCCATCGCACGTGATGTGGTTGCAATCGCTGTTTCCAAAACCGTCTATTTATCAGGTATCAAACAGTTAAGTATTGAGCAAATCGCGGATATTTATCGTGGCAAGAGACGTAATTGGAAAAGTGTCGGCGGGGCTGACACACCTATTTTAGTCATTGACAAAGAAGCTTCACGAGGTACTCGGCATGTTTTTGCGAAAGTTGTACTGGGTCATGCTCAGGCAAGAGCACGAGGTGCATCCATCATTACAGGCTCTAACAATGAAGAGCAAGCCGCAATTGCCAGAAGTGACCAAGCCATTGGCATGCTATCAACTGCCTGGTTAAATGACCAGGTACGTGCGCTTGCCATTATTGGCGCAAACCATGAGCCTGGGTCACTCACTCACATCACTGATAGCCACTACCCCATTCAACGAACTCTGGATATTTTACTACCTAAAAATGCATCCGATAAAACCCGTAAGTTTATTGATTTTTTATTGTCACCTGAAGGGCAAAAAATTGTGCAAAATGTAGGTTACCTTCCAATTCATTAATGTTAAAGCTCTATTGCACACTTTCAGCCGCACTCGCCACGGCCACAATTTTTTTAGTCATCGGATTTTTGGTACAAGCATCCTGGCCTCTGGTTCAATCTCAGGGATTCACTTTTTTATTTGAAACAGAGTGGTACCCTTATGAGGCGTTATACGGCATGCTACCTGCCGTTATTGGTACACTTTGGAGTGTTTCACTCGCACTATTGATTGCAGTTCCCTTGGGGTTTTCTGCTGCGCTTTTCAGTGCTGAACTGTTATCCGAACCTGCTCGGCAATTCGTTCGCTTTGGTATGGAGCTGCTCGCAGGTATTCCCTCGGTGGTTTACGGTTTGATCGGGCTATGGGTACTTCTCCCCATTATTGAAGTGCAATTCGATTTACTCTCAGGCCGGAGCCTGCTTGCCGCAGGTTTGCTTCTCGCTCTTATGATTTTACCCACGATCATGCTGTTATCAGAAGATGCCATATACAGTGTTTCCAAAGCCCAGAAAGAAGCCGCAACTAATCTGGGGCTGGACTGGAGTGAGCGTTTGCTTAGAATTATGATTCCTGAATCATGGCCTTACGTTCGCACTGCTACACTGCTCGCCATGGGCCGAGCTATGGGTGAGACCATTGCCGTTATGCTGGTTGTGGGTTCAATTGATCGCATTCCTGAACCTTGGTACAACTTGCTCGAACCCGCCCAAACACTGACATCCAGGCTCGGCCGTGAAATGGCCGAAGCCGGAGTGGACTCCATTCATTGGTCTGCTTTGATGGCTTGCGGCCTTCTATTGGCTTTATTTGCTATGGCCGTGGCTGTGATTTCCCTACGCCCAACCACACCAACAGAAGCCCTAAAAAAACCATGATACAGCGTGATGTATTTACAAAGTCTGTGATTATTTTACTGGCACTGCCTGCGCTGCTACTTCCTGCGCTCTGTTTGATCTATATTTTCTGGCAAGCCCTGCCCGTGCTGAATTTAGAGTTTATCAGTACAGCAGAGGATGGGGTTGAGTTTGGCGTGTCCGGCGGTATTTTGCCACAACTCACAGGCTCACTGATTTTAGCCTTGGGCGCATGTTTACTCGCAGCCCCTTTTGCGCTCGGTACGGCTCTCTATCACAAGTTATTCGCTTCACCCTGGCAGCAACAGTGGTTAAATTCCCTACTCAATACCCTTCAAGGTATTCCACCGATCGTATTTGGCTTATGCGGTTTAATCATTTTTGTACATGCTTTAAAGTGGGGAATTTCACTGGCCAGTGGCATCGTTATTTTAGCAGTCGTGGTACTTCCACTCATGGTATTAAATACGATATCTGCCATTCAACGTATCCCAGCTAACAATACGAATGCCGCACGTTCATTAGGCTTATCGGACAGTGAAGTGGTTTGGCGGGTTTGGTTTCCAGAGGCGTGGCCTAATATTTTGACCGGTTTGCTACTGGGAGTTGCCCGCGCTTTGAGTGAAACAGCCCCGATTCTTTTTACCGCCACCATTTTTTCAGGTGTACAATGGCCAGACTCAATTTTCTCACCCGTCCCCACCCTTCAAACACACATATTTTATCTTGCCCAGGAAGGCTCAAATCCACTTGCTGTAAGCACTGCATGGGGCAGTGCCGCCGTATTGATCACCTTAATCGCATTTTTTGGAATCGCGGCACGCGTATTAAAAAAAGCAGGAGCATCATGAGCGGTATTCACGCGCCTAAAACTGGTACAAAAGACCAAAGTTTACATTCAGAATATCTTCATCCACCGCAGTATTCGAAATTTTAGCATCCATTGAAAACTTCTGAATGGCGAAACGAGCCGTCAGATTACGCCCAACTTCATAGTTCAACCCTCCTCCAAAAAAAACATCAACACTGGAGTCATTCACCGCACCCACATCATAGTCCCAATTAGCCAGCCCAATCTGTACAAAAGCCGTTAATTCATTTGACAAATCAGCATTGGCCACCACACTACCATAAAGTGTACTAGCTTCACTCTTTACAGAGACGGCATCAACATCACCAAAATCGACAAAACCCAGCTCAATAGACAACAGCTCATTCAATTTCAGCCCACCAAAAATAGAGAATGAAGGCGAACTGTCATTTGCCAGATCATACTTGGCACTTCCTAGATTAACACCGAGATAAGGGGCAAACCCCTGACCTATCTTGCTGTGGCTGGTGACAATATCTGAATCGGCTGCATTAATAACAGGTGATGCCAATATCGCCATCGTGGCAAGAACAACTTTTGATTTCAGTTTCATTTCAACCCTCCTTAATCACAATCCGAACAGTGATTTCTCACGCTGTTTGCGGATCTCTTTTTCATCAGACCATTCAATCATCCCACTTTCAATATGCATCACTTTCAGCGTCAATTTGTAATAGACATCCTTCACACTACTGCTCCTTTTCACAATACTGCTCAAGTTGCCATACATCATATATTCAGCACCGATCTGACGACCGATTTGCACAGCACTGTTACGATCGACCATACCGCTTTCGTTCTGAAACGCTAACTGATCGCGCACTTCGGTTACTTTGGTCATATCAACAAAACGGAATTTTCCGGAACGTAGAAGGCGGGTGGAAATTGTATCTGTGATCGACTCTGTATCAATATGCTCCGTGGTCTTGTTTTTGATTTTCTCAACAAACATCACCGGACGACGCTGACTGGTCGCCTCTACAATCGGAGGGAAAGCCAACAATGAGTCAACCATTTTCGTGGCCATTTGTTGTAAATCCGTAGAACCAAACTCAACGCTCGTTGTTTCAACTTCAGTGGCATCCTTGTAACCCACCTTGTTTGCACAACCTTGCAATAGCAGCAGCGATACGGTGACCCATAATATTCCAGCCAGAGTTGAATATTTTTTCATCGACATTTACTGCCCCTTTACATTTAATCGGTAACTCTTCACAGAGCTATTTGGTGCGACACCATACACGCTAACACTCTGTGCGCCATGCAAGCTCACAGGAGTCCAGCCATCCGTACCCGCTTCAACTTCAAACTCATCGTGATCAAACCAGGAAAAACGATATGACACCTCTTTATCACTGCCAGTCAGGTTGGTCAGTTTCAACCTGACTTCAAGCAATCCACCCACCTCTCGACTGCGCATATCTGAAATCGTAATTTTTTTGGCGAGTGCATCATTATGTATCAGCAAGTGCTTTTTAACTTCAGTACCAGCCGCACTAGGTTGACCAATCGCTTCAATGCCCGAGGTACTGCAACCACTCAGTAACATCACGAACAGCATCAAAGGAAGCACCTTTATATAGCGGTTATGTTGACTCATTTCGACTCTTTTCATTTGAATACTCCATATATATTCATTCTATAACGTTATTGCCCGTGTGTGCAATCGACCACCAGCGGCAATGACATGTATCACCGTAGTCTGCCCAGGGGAAACCTGAATGCTCATCTCATCATTATAAAGCCCATTGCTCAACGTCAATGTCTGCTGCCCTCCATTCACAACGGTATGCAGAATCTGCACCTCGGCAGGTAACGTCAACCAACTACGCAGATCAGCACGGTTTAATAATAGTTGCCCCAATCCCGCCAGCGCACCAAAGAGATTATCCTGATGACGATCACTCCAATGCTCGCGAGCAATGGCACGCAACCCCTGCCGAACAATGATTCCTGGAAGCCGCTCTTCCAATGCCTTGGCTGCCATTGCAGAAATTTCGACGATCGTCTCAGTTTCACCAAGGCGATCACCACTTAACCCAACAACCAGTGGACGATAATTTTTTTTATGATTCACGTAGGTCGGAAATACCATATTATTAGGCACTCCGTACAGATCAAGAAAAAGATTAATTTCCTGCTTTTCTGGCGCATACCCCTGTTCATAAAGCACAACCACCCGACTCTCTCCCTTGGCCAGAGATACCATTTTTTCTTCAGAAACCCTACCCTTGATTCGTTCCAGATCCTCTTCCATTCCGAGGTACCGCGCCAAACGTACTACATCACCACGCAAATAACTGTTATCGGGATAGATCTCCAGCGCCTTTTTATAGTCGATGTAAGCATCATTGTATTCGCCATTAATCTCATAAATCAGACCTGATATATAGAAGGTATAGGCATTTTGAAAAGAGTTTTTGACTTTGGATGAGAGTGAAGTCAATGATGAAAACTTCTGTTTATAATTCCTGTTATTAGCAAGGATCATCGCTTTATTTCTGGCTTTTGTATCCTGCTGTTCCGCCTTATTCAGATCATCCTCATACTCAAGCAACGCTTGTTGTTGCTCAAGATTGGCACGCCGTACCTCAACAGCGGCCGCCTCAAGGTTTCGCTGGTTAAGGAAGTTCAGCGCCTGAAAACTGTGAACAAAAACGCGTTCATAAGTTTCACCACGATACGGCATCGCATTTTCATTCAGCATTATGGCTCCAGCCTTGCTGATAGCACCTGAAGCGGTCATTTTTGCTGCGGCCTCATTCGCCTCAAATAGATCCAGCACCTGTTCAAAATCCTGCACACTTGCATCAATGTTCCCGGCGATCTGGGAGATACGCCCCCGCTCCATTAGATAGAGTATTTTGTCTGCGCCCTGACTCTGTTTTCCCAGTAACATTTGCGCGGCAGAAAATTCACCTGCCATGATTTTTTGCTTGATGACTTCCGCCTGCAATGGGTAAGGGCTGAAGAGTGAATTAGTCGCACAGCCGCTCAGCAGGACGGCGCAAAACAACCCCCATACCACGACCCCCTTCACTTTCATCTGCACTCCTGCCACCAATAAGCTCATCACACACGCACTATAACGTCTTGCGAAGATGACTGCACATCTATAATTGATATAACCTTAACTACAGATAAAGTTAATTTTAGAGTGTTCAATATGCAAGCCATTCAAAAAACCAAAAACTGCACTCCTTTTTTTCAAGTTCAAAACCTGAGCTTGGCAATACAAGGGGATACCATTTTACACGACCTATCTTTTAACTTGCCTTCGACTGGAATTACAACGTTGATTGGGCCATCAGGTGCAGGGAAAAGCTCCTTGCTACATTGTTTAAATGGTCTATTACAACACTGGACAGGCTCGGTATGCGTTGCGGGACACGACACACGAAAGTGGCCTGGTGGCATGACTGCATTACGCCGACATGTAGGGTTAATTGGTCAAAAACCCTGTGTTTTTCCTCGCTCTGTTTATAGAAATGTTACTTTTGGAATCCGTGGATTTAATCAACGCCGTAAAGCTCATGAATTAGTTGAGCGCTGTTTACGTGCTGCTGCCTTATGGGATGAAGTCAAGAATCGCCTGGAGATGCCTGCCCGTCATCTTTCTATTGGCCAACAACAGCGTTTGTGTCTAGCCAGAGCATTAGCCATTAAACCTGGTCTCTTATTGCTTGATGAACCTACCGCTTCACTTGACCCTAAATCTAAACAACTTATTGAACAATCATTATTTGATCTCTCAGAAACAATCCCGATGCTCTGTGTCACGCACGACATTGCTCAAGCAATGCGCATCAGCAAGCAGGTTATTTTTATTTGTGAAGGACGAATCATCGAGCAAGCGGCTGGCTCTGATTTTTTTAAGCAGCCACAGCGTATTGAGAGCCGCGAGTTTTTAAAGTGGAGTGTGTGTGACTGCTAAAAAATATTACTTTTTAAAAAGCACAAAAAAGCCCGACTGAAGTCAGGCTTTTTATCAAGGTCAATGAAAAACCTTAACGAGAATAAAATTCCACAACAAGATTTGGACTCATTTGAACAGGATAAGGAACATCATTGATCACAGGAATCTCTTTAAAAGTTCCTTTCACATTTTCTTCCATCGTAAAGTAATCAGGAATATCGCGTTCCATTTTTTGTAACGCTTCAACGACCATTGGAATTTTCTGGCTCTTCTCACGTACTTCAATAATATCGCCAGGCTTGCAACGATAAGATGGAATATTAACAACCACACCATTAACAGTGACATGCTTGTGGTTAACAAACTGACGTGCAGCAAAAACAGTCGGTACAAAATTCATACGATAAACGATCGCATCAAGACGCGACTCAAGCAGTCCGATCAGGTTTTCTGAAGTATCACCTTTACGGCGCGCAGCTTCTTTGAAAATAGCGCGAAACTGCTTTTCACTGATGCTGCCATAGTAGCCTTTAATTTTCTGTTTTTCACGTAACTGAACACCATAATCCGTTGTTTTAGCACGTTTAGCGCCATGCTGACCCGGACGTGTTCCTTTAGAATTTGTTGGACATTTACTGCGTCCCCATAAATTTTCGCCCAGACGACGACAAATTTTGTACTTGGGGATTGTGCGCTGATTACTTCCAGCCATAATATATTTCCTCTACCTTCACGCTTTAATAATTAATTAAAAATCGGTAATTAAAAAGTTGGGATCATCTGTAAAAAAACAGACATCGCAATAACTTCCCGTGCCGCATTTATCGAAAAAGTGATCAAAACCACTTCCATAAGGCGGATTGCGAACGAGCTTTATACACGAACACTCTGTATAAATCAATATATCAAGAAGGCTGGATGACCCGCTTCTCGACTCCCTCATACCTAAATTCTGCAAGCGATAATGCTTGCAGAATTTAGGCCATATATATTACGCCGCTTTTTTATCACCCAGCAGCAATCCGTTCATACGACGAACAAATGCAACAGGATCATTAAGCTGTCCGCCTTCGGTCAACAGTGCTTGATCAAACAACAGCAAGCTCCATTCCTTAAAGCGTTCTTCGTCATTTTCAGCTTTAATAAACTCAACCAAGGCATGATCTGGGTTAATCTCCATAATTGGAGTGACTTCCGGCATGTTATGCCCGGCTTCTTTCATCAGCTTTTGCAAACTTGCTCCCATGTCATTCTCCTCAACAACCAGACATGATGGAGAGTCAGTTAAGCGATGACTGACACGAACCTCTTTAACTTGATCACCAATCGCTTTCTGCATTTTTTCAACAAGAGGCTTAAACGTTTCTTCCGTCTCTTTTTGCGCCTCTTTTTCCTCTTTATCTTCCAGATCACCCAGATCCAGAGTTCCTTTAGCAATGGACTTCAGTGACTTCCCTTCAAACTCATTCAAATAAGAGATCATCCAGTCATCCACACGCTCATGCATCAACAACACTTCAATGCCTTTTTTGCGGAATACTTCCAAGTGTGGGCTGCCAATGGCTGCAGCATAACTATCGGTAGTAATATAGTAGATATCTTTCTGCCCCTCTTTCATGCGCTCGATATACGCATCCAAAGAGACATCTTCAACATCATTGTCATTATGAGTAGAAGAGAAACGTAACAGCTTGGCGATGCGTTCACGGTTTGCAGTATCTTCTGCAACCCCCTCTTTCATTACTTTGCCAAAAGTTTTCCAGAACTCAGCGTAAGTCTCTTGCTCATTTTTTGCCATTTTTTCCAGTCTGCCCAAAATTCGGGAAACCGAGGCTGAACGCAACTTATCAATCTGCTGATTCTTCTGTAATATTTCACGCGAAATATTCAATGGCAAATCATCAGAATCAATCACTCCACGAACAAAGCGCAGATAAGTTGGCATTAGCTGATCCGCATCCTCCATAATAAACACACGCTTTACGTACAGTTTAATTCCGTGAGAACGCTCTCTTTCATACAGATCAAAAGGAGCCCGTTTAGGAATGTAAAGTAATGAAATATAAGACTGTGTACCTTCAACATGATTATGAATATATGTCAGCGGATCTTCGAAATCATGTGCAACATGTTTGTAAAACTCATTGTATTCTTCTTCTGTGACTTCCTGCTTAGGGCGAACCCATAAAGCTGAAGCACGATTCACCGCTTCATATTCATCTTCTTTGCCTTCTTCTGTTGATTTCATTTCGATCGGCAAATTGATGTGATCTGAATAGCGCGTGATAATTGAGCGTAATTGGTAGCTCTCTAACAGCTCATCTTCACCCTCTTTAAGGTGCAAAACAATCTCAGTACCGCGAGCTGTTTTTTCAACTGTTTCCAGTGAGTAGGTGCCTTCAGCTTCAGATTCCCAACGCGCTCCATGCTCATGACCCAAACCTGCTTTACGGGTGGTCAATGTCACTTTGTCTGCAACAATAAATGCTGAATAAAAACCCACACCAAACTGGCCGATCAAGTGGGAATCTTTCGCCTGATCACCCGTCAGTGCTGACATGAACTGCTTTGTACCCGACTTGGCAATCGTACCAATATGATCCACCACCTCTTCACGAGTCATACCGATACCATTATCAGTAATCGTAATGGTACGTTTTTCTTTATCAAAATCGACTTTGATTTTGAAATCACTGTCGCCTTCATACAACGCGTCATCTGCCAGCGCTTCAAAACGTAATTTATCGCACGCATCAGAGGCATTGGAAATCAATTCCCGTAAAAAAATTTCTTTATTGGAATAAAGCGAGTTGATCATCAGTTTCAAAAGCTGATTGACTTCAGTTTGAAAACCGAGCGTCTCTTTATGTGATTCAATCGTCATGACAGGATATTTCCCCTTATTTTTCCATTTATTAACAAACGATGGCAAAATAGTGGGTTCGACCTACCAGTTTTTCAAGGTCTACCGATACTGTACGTAATACACCCTCTTTTATATTAATAAGGTTTTGATAAGGATATGAGTCACTCGACTGTTCAAACCACTCCATTTTCTGATCAAAAACCCGGAACATCGGGTCTCAGAAAGAAAGTAACCGTTTTTCAAGAACCACACTATTTAGCTAACTTTGTACAATCCATTTTCAACTCACTGGATGGTTTTCAAGGAAAAACTCTGGTTGTAGGCGGTGATGGCCGTTTTTATAATCAGGAAGCCACTCAAATTATTTTAAAAATGGCTGCTGCCAATGGTTTTGGTCGCGTTTTAGTCGGCCAAAATGGGCTGTTATCCACCCCTGCTGCCTCTCTCGTTATCCGTAAGCAGAGTGCCTTTGGAGGCATTATTCTCTCTGCCAGCCACAACCCAGCCGGACCGAACGGTGATTTTGGCATCAAATATAATATTGGTAATGGTGGCCCTGCTCCTGAAAAAATCACTGACGCTATTTTCGAACATACGAAAAAACTTGATTCTTACCTGATCACCGAGTCAGATAATATTGACCTCTCTAAAATCGGCTCATCACAGATTGGTAATATGCAGGTTGAAGTGATTGACCCTGTTTCAGATTATGCTGAGCTAATGGGTTCACTGTTTGATTTTGATGCAATACAAACACTGTTCAAAGATGGATTTCGCCTCTCTTTTGATGCCATGCATGCCATCACAGGGCCTTACGCTAAAGCCATCATTGAGCAGCGTTTAGGTGCGCCAACAGGCAGTGTATGCAATGCAGAGCCATTGACTGATTTTGGTGGTGGTCACCCTGACCCTAATTTGACCTATGCCCATGAATTAGTCGATACACTTTATGGTGAAAATGCACCTGATTTTGGCGCAGCATCCGATGGTGATGGGGATCGCAACATGGTTCTAGGCCGCCATTTTTTTATTACACCCAGCGATAGCCTTGCAATACTCGCCGCTAATGCAACACTCGCGCCAGGCTACAAAGCTGGGCTGGCAGGAATCGCACGATCCATGCCGACCAGCGCAGCAGTTGACCGCGTTGCAGAAAAGCTCGGCATTGACTGTTATGAAACACCGACAGGTTGGAAATTCTTTGGCAATCTGATGGATGCGGGCAAGGTCACCCTGTGTGGCGAAGAGAGTTTTGGTACGGGTTCAAACCATATCAGAGAAAAAGATGGGTTGTGGGCCGTACTTTTCTGGCTAAACATTATCGCCAAACGTAAACTTTCTGTTGAAGAGATTGCACTAGATCACTGGGCAATTTATGGCAGAAACTTTTATTCGCGTCACGACTATGAAGGTGTCGATAGCACTGCCGCTACGGCACTTATGAAGCACATAAAAAATAATTTTTCATCAATAAAAGGGCAAACCTTCGGCAATTATCAGGTTTCAGAGTGCGATGATTTCAGCTATACCGACCCCATTGACCAAAGTGTCAGCACAAATCAGGGTGTTCGTATTTTATTTAGCGATGGCTCACGCATTATCTTTCGTTTATCAGGCACAGGAACGGAAGGGGCAACCATTCGTATCTATCTGGAGTCTTTTGAGAAAGATCAATCAAAGCATGTTTTAGATGCTCAAGAAGGACTGGCTGAACTCATTCAAATAGCCAATCAAATTTCTGAAATTAAAGAGCGCACAGGGCGCAGTGAACCCACTGTTATTACATAGTGGCAACACAGAAGTCACCATTAATATTATAAAACCATGAAATAATCACCAAAAAAAGCCGCATATTAATGCGGCTTTTTTGTAAGACTAAAATCAAGTTAAAACTATCTGGCTGAATGACCGCTCAGCTTTACTTCAACCTTCTCATCATCTTTCAAGCCTGCATAATATTCACGCAAAATTTTCAACACTTCAGGGCGACTAAACTCTGCTGGCACATCATCACCTTCAGAAAGTGCTTTGCGCAGTTTTGACCCTGACAACAAGAGTCTATCCTTCGCCTCATGAGGACAAGTTTTCATGGAGGCCATGCCAGCACACTCGTAACACCAGAAAGTCCAGTCAATTTTAAGCGGTTTGGTTTCCAACGCATCCGCAGGGATTTCATCAAAAATATGGTGCGCATCAAATGGTCCATAATAATCGCCCACACCCGCATGATCACGCCCAACGATCAGGTGTGAACAACCGTAGTTTTGGCGAAACAGCGCGTGCAATAGAGCCTCACGCGGCCCAGCATAACGCATATCCAGTGGGTAGCCCGCTTGTAATACAGTATCTTTTACAAAATGTTTATCAATTAGCTCACCAATTGCATTGCTACGTACATCAGCAGGAATATCACCTGGCTTTAACTTACCCAGTAACGAATGAATCATCACGCCATCACAGATTTCAACTGCAATTTTTACCAAATACTCGTGCGAGCGATGCATTGGATTACGTGTTTGGAAAGCAGCGATGGTATACCAACTTTTCTCTTCAAAAATTTTACGAGTCTGCGCGGGGGTCATATAAGTATCTGCAAACTCTACTGGAAAGCTACCTTCTGACAGCACTTTAACCGAACCCGCCAAATTCACATCACCTTGCGCCATTACCATCGCAACACCTGGGTGATCTTCATCGGTCGTTTTGAAAACCATCATGCATTCATGCGCTTTATCAATGCTGTATTTTTCTGTGACTTTCATTGTCGCCATGATTTCATCATTTTCACGATTCACCAATGCGACTTCAGCTCCCAGATCAATACTGTTGGCTGTACCTTCATCAGTCGATAAAGTAATAGGAATCGGCCAGAACAGACCATTAGACAATTTCATGCCATCACACACACCTGACCAGTCAGCGTGTGTCATAAAGCCTGCTAATGGAGTGAAACCACCAATTCCCATCATAATGAGATCGCCCACTTCGCGTGAGCTCACTTTGACTTGTGGCATTTTTTTAGCACGCGCCAGTTCAGATGCCCGTTCGTCACCCTCCAGCAACAACGGTTTTAGTTCATCACTACCGTGAGGCTTGACTAACTTTGACATATTTTTACTCCTTAAAATAAATTCAATAAAACTAAACGGGGCGAACACACAGGCTCGCCCCTACAAAAAAATTAGATGAAAATCGGCTGTTTATCGTAACCAGATAGTTTTTGCGCTGACAAATTCTCGAATACCATGACGAAACAATTCTCGCCCATAACCTGACGCTTTGACACCACCAAATGGCAAGCGTGGGTCACTTTTCACCAAACCATTGACAAAACAAGCACCTGACTGCATTTGCAAAGCCAGTGCCTCACCACGCTTTTGATCGGCCGTCCAGACACTGCCACCCAGACCATAACGTGAACTATTTGCGACGGCTAACGCCTCTTTTTCATCAGACACACGAATCACCGCTGCAACTGGGCCAAAAAGTTCATCTTCATAGGCGGGCATACCGGATCGCACGTAATCCAGTAGTGACGCAGGATAAAAAGAACCTTCTAATTCAGGCACAACACAACCCGTGACAGGAGTTGCTCCTAGAGCCACACTATCCATCACCTGTTGATGCAGTTCATCACGCAGATCAAGCCTTGCCATCGGCGCTAATGTCACCGCTTCATCCAGTGGTGAACCCATTTGCAACGTTTCAATAGCTTGTTTAAAACAATCAACAAAAAGATCAGCCACTGCATCAACAACAATAAAACGCTTTGCCGCAATACAGCTTTGTCCAGCATTTAAAAATCGTGAAATTAAAGCTGTTTCGACTGCTAAATCAATCTGTGCATCTTCAAGCACAATAAAGGCATCGGTACCACCCAGCTCTAATACTGTTTTTTTCAGATGAGCACCCGCTATTGCCGCAACTTTACGGCCTGCATATTCACTGCCAGTGAGTGCCACCATCTGTACAGAGTCATGGCTGATCACATCAGCCACTTGCTTTGCTTCAATGTCCAACGTCCGAAAAATATTTTTTGGCATCCCTGCCGCTTTAAATATTTGCTCAATCGCATGAGCACACTGAGGCACATTAGAGGCATGCTTTAGTAAAACAGTATTACCAGAAATCAAGGCAGGCACCGCACAGCGAAATAGCTGCCAAAAAGGAAAATTCCAAGGCATAATCGCCAACACGGTTCCTAGCGGCTGATATGTCACGTAACTCTTGCTGGCATCAGAAGTAACTTCTTCGGACTTTAAAAATTGTGAGCTGTATTTTGCATAATATTCACAAACTGCAGCACACTTATCAATTTCAGTACGCGCTTCACCGATAAGCTTCCCCATCTCCAGTGAGGCAAGTTGTGCCAACTCCTCACGCCGTGCTTTTAATTTTTCAGCAACACCAATTAAACTCTGAGAGCGTTCATTGATTGATCGAGCAGCCCAACATGGTGTTGCGGTCATTACATCATGTAATACGCATTGAAGCTGTGCCTGATCCCAAACTTTAAACGTATTTACAACTTTACCATTAACTGGATTGATTGACAGCAGAGACATTACTAATGAGTACTTTTAAAAATAGCGCCTGAATAGTGGCAATGAAAAAATAAACAGTGTTAACAACCCGGAAAAACCACCACCGCCGCCAAAACGTTCAACATTTTCACCACCTCCGGCTCCAGGATTTCCCGTTGTCACATCATTTTCATCTTCAATGATTTCCAATATTGTCTTGCCATTTCCACCGATAATGGCTCCACCAGCTTCAGAATATAACTCCAAAACCACTGTTTTTTTACCCAGTGTAAAATCGGTATCATTAATAACATTAACTATGAGGGATTTTTCACTTAACTCTCCATCGGCCCAAGTGAGTTTACTTTCAACGAAGTTATAATGAGTCCCGCGCCAAGCAGTTCCTGGGTCACTTTCAGCCAATTTATAACGCACGGAGACTTCACCCACACTGTTGCCCGTGCGCTGCACAATCAACGTTGCAAACCCAGTAACATCATTTTCATTAATTGTATAACTAGGCTGTTTAAATTGCAGCACAGCAGGCCCTAAAGAACCCGCTTCATAAGCACCGATATCACACCTTGCAACACCATCGCCATCACCATCGGTATGACGTAAAAACCCACGCTGGTCAATGCTCAGCTTTTTATCCTCAAATGATTTACATTCATTTGGGTCACCCGCATCAATTGCAGCACTGCCTGCTCCAATTTTATGCGTTTCGGTCAAACTCCCTGGCTCAATCTCCAATGCAGCCAAAAAGGGATCCGTATTATTTATCTCCCCTTTTGTTGTATTATTAAAGCCACAGAGCTCTTCACTCTCCAGATTATAGCCATCAGAACTGATTAAGCCACTGCAATCTCCACCTGGAGTAGGCTCTGAGCTCGCTGTCTGTAACCAATTTTTTGCAACAATACTGTTCTTAATTGAGGTCATACCGGCACCATCAACTTTTTGATACAGCCCTGCCCCCTCACCGGCAATATTTTCTGAAATTGTTACATTGCGTAATGTGACGATTGAAGATTGACCGCCACTACTGTAAACCCCTCCTCCCTGGCTGATGATCACATTTCCTTTGCTATCTTGCGCAAAAACCTGACCATTTTCATCTTTACTTAATGCTTCATTGCCACTCACTGTTGAGTTAGTTATCGTTACTTCTGCTTTCGCACCCACATTGTAGATGCCACCCCCCACTGACCAAGTTTGAGTATGAGTCGCTTTATTATTTATAATCGCGCTTCCCAATATCTCCAGAAGCGTTTTTTCACCTGAAAACCCTGCTCCTGGAAAATTAGCAATACCGCCGCCGCCAGAACCGATATTATCACTGACTGTTACATACGTTAAACTCAAGTTAGCCGCATTATAAATCCCACCACCGCGTCCCCCAGTGCTCAAAATAAACGGCCCTCCTTCACTGCTTTGATCTGTTGGCGCTCGATTGCCGCTCACAACAGAGTTAACAAGGCTCATTTCTCCGTTCAGGTTTTGAATTCCACCACCATTAAACAGAGTCGCTTCATTATTACGCACGATACTATCGGAAAGGATAAAGGTACCAAAAATAGAGTTAGAGGCCGTGTTATTATTGTTAATACCGCCACCAGAGCTGGCCGAATTTCCTTCAATAATAACGTTAGAGACGATTAGGTATCCCCCCTCATTATTAATGCCACCCCCATTACTGACAAATGTTTTCGGCTGCCCACCTGTAATAGTCAACCCTCTGATCGTTACATCAATAGTACCTTTTTCGTCTGGATCCTTAATGTGAAATACACGATCAATTCCATTACCATCAATAATGGTTGTATCCCTATTTTGGCCCACAATGGTCACACTATCCAGAATATCCAGGTCACCATCAATTGACTGGTTTTCATTCGTAGTCGCAAGTGTAATTTGATAAGTACCGGGCGGCACAACAATTAAATCGGCACCATTTAAGCTGTTGGATTCCATAATTGCAGCACGCAACGAACACGCACCACTGGCATTGGCACAAAAACCATCGCCTGGCAGTGAATCTATAGAATCACCTGCATCAGGATCAACTTGAAAGCTAGCGGCCCATACTGCAGGCATTGACAGAAAAGCTGCACTAATCAGCCATAATTTCAATACTTGAGTAAAGCCAAAACTTCTATCGTGCATGCTAGATTACCTTTAACAACATATATCTGAATGTACGACAGCATAAGGCTGCGAAAATTATTTTTCCCATCTTAAAAACTGTTTTTAAAGAAAGGTCTTACTATATTGTCCGCTCATTAGTGAAATTTCTTTAGAAAAAATAACACTTAAATTAAGTCTTGATCAAGTAAAAAACCTTTTTTCGGCTCACCTTTCCCGCCCCAGTTACGTTAAAAACAGTCTCAAAAGCTTCATTTACTCTTGAGATCGTTTAAAACTGGAATAAAATTTCGGCACTATTACTGTATAAGTTGTTCCTTAACTTGCTGTGCTTTTGTTTGCAATAAGTGATTCAATCATTGGCTTCAAAATAATTTCCATCGCGAAACCCATTTTTACACCTGGCACAACCAAAGTATTTGGGCGTGACATCCATGAGCCTAAAACCATCTGTTGGTAGCCAAGAAGGTCATGCTCTTTAGGCTTGCGAAAACGAATCACAACAAAGCTTTCGTCTGGAGTCGGAATATCACGAGCAATAAAAGGATTCGAAGTATCAACCATCGGTACACGCTGAAAGTTAATATCAGTCAGTGAAAACTGTGGTGCAATAAATTTAACGTAATCGGGCATACGGCGAAGAATAGTATCCGTCACGGCCTCAGCAGAGTAGCCACGCGTTGCTGTATCACGATGAATTTTTTGAATCCACTCAAGATTAACACTAGGTACAACACCAATTAGTAAATCAACCCATTGTGCGACATTCACATCACCATCAACCGCACCGCCGTGCAAACCTTCATAAAAAAGTAGATCTTTTTCTGTATCAATATCTTCCCAGGGAGTAAAGGTTCCAGGCGCTTGATTGTAAGGTTCAGCTTCTTCTTCGTTATGCAGGTAATAACGTTTTTTACCCGTTCCGGTTTCACCATAAGTCCGAAACAACTCTTCAAGCTTATCAAAATGGTTACCTTCTGGCCCAAAGTGACTGATGGTTGTGCCTTTTTTTGCTGCTTCAGCGATTGCAACCTTCATTTCGTTACGGTCGTAGCGATGAAAGCTATCACCTTCGATGACAGCCGCTTCTACTTTTTCACGACGAAAAATATCATCAAATGCATGCTTTACTGTTGAAGTACCTGCTCCTGAAGAACCCGTAACTGCAATCACCGGATGTTTAACTGACATAGATGGTAACTCCTTGGTTAGTATAAATAAATAATAAAAATTCTGTTTTTTAGCCCAGGATGCTTTTGGCAGTAACAATGCGCGTGCTACAACCTGCGACTTTACAAACAATGGAATTCTATCACTGAATTCAACATTCCGGTATATTTAAGAGAATTCCGGCTTTAATTTCGGCACAATTATTGACGATAACCACCAAGAATTAACTAAGTCTTCAGGAGTCCAAATGAAAAATAACGCATTCATTCTTTTTTTCAATCTACTGATGAGTACCGCTTTGCTATCTTTAAGTGGTTGCTCAACACTCATCCAGAAGACATCAGAAAGTGATAGTGCCACTCATGCAACCATTCATTTTTTGCGTCCTGATACAGAGCGCCCGATGGGTTTTATGGATAATACACTTTTGATTGAAATCGACAAACAACCTCGCCTTAAACTCAAAAAACGTGATAGCACATCAATCAAACTCGAACCTGCAGAATATTTAGTTACACTACGCTACAAACATGTATCTGGCGCAAAAAACGAAATCAAAGAAGCATCCAGTGAGCGCTGGTTTACCTTCAAGAAAGGTACAAGTTACTACCTTGTACTCAAAGCAGTTGATGAAGAGTTCAGGGGTGGGTATTTTGAAATAGAAAGTGTTGATCAAGCAACTGCTCAAACGATTAAAAAATTATTTTAAGGAATAAAACCAAGTGAATAATATTGAAATAGATCAACCCGTGCCAGACTTTGAGTTGCCCGCAACAGGTGAGCAATCCATCAGCCTTTTAGGATTAAGAGGTAAAAATATCGTTCTCTATTTTTACCCTAAAGACAGTACTCCTGGTTGCACATTAGAAGGGCAAAATTTTCGAGACCTTCATGATCGTTTTATTGCATTGAATTCTGTGATACTGGGTGTATCCCGCGATGGCATTAAGGCGCATGAAAACTTCAAAGCAAAACAAAATTTTCCGTTTGATCTTTTATCGGATAAAGAAGAGATCCTATGTCGGTTATTTGATGTAATCAAGCCTAAAAAACTCTATGGAAAAGAGTTCATGGGTGTTGAACGCAGCACATTTATCATTGATCAAGAGGGCATTTTAAAAGCTGAATGGCGTAAGGTGAAAGTCAAAGGGCATGTGGATGAGGTGCTTACAGTAGTTGAAAAGCTCTAAGCATTGAGGCTTCTGAAAATTTAAGAAGCCTCGTATAAAAAATTACCCTGCTGCAATATCTGGTTTTTTATTTTTTTCTGATTGCTCTTTCCATTTTTGATGACACTCCATACCACAAACATATTGCACATAATCATCACCTTCCACACTGAGTGCAACAGAAGCAGGAATTTCATTCATACACACACCACATGACACTTGTGGTTCATCTTGAGTTATATTTTTTCGATCAACACACATATTCTCACTCCTTTTTTAAGGCTTATACATTAAGACAGAAAAAAATGAATAAAATTCAAAATTTACGCCCTCTTCCAGCGTGCAGTGCAATCATCCAGAATCAGATAGAGTGATGGCACTAATATTAATGTAATCATCGTCGCAAACAGCACACCAAATCCTAATGAAATCGCCATAGGGATCAAAATTTTGGCTTGTATTGATGTCTCCAATATCATGGGCGAAAGCCCACCAATGGTAGTCAATGTTGTTAATACAATCGCCCTGAAGCGCTGTATCGCTGCTTCTTTAACCACTTCATGCACCGACTTCCCACCTTCGCGCCTTAATTGGTTTGCATAATTAATCAACACCAGTGAGTCATTGACAACGATTCCTGACAGCGCCACCACCCCGAGCAAGCTGGTAATGCTCAGATCGTACCCCATAATTAAGTGGCCATAAATCGCGCCAATAATCCCAAAAGGAATCGCCACCATAACAATGGCAGGCTGAATATAACTTTGGAAAGGTATCGCAAGCATGGCGTATACAATCAGCATCGCAACCACAAAACTGACTTTTAGGCTACCCAAGCTATCACTCATTTCTGCCTGATGCCCTCCAAAATTAAACTGTAATCCAGGGTATTGGTTTTCCAGCTCGGGCAATAAATTTTCTTGCAAATCATTCAGCACTTCACCGGCTTTACTTTGCGGTGTTGCATTAGCGGTAATTTGAATAATCCGGCGACCATTCTGACGACTGATTTCTGTATACGCATGCCCTCGTTCAATATTGACCACATCGCGCAGTGGCACAGCATTGCCTTGCTTTGTAATCAACATCAGTTCATTGATATCACGCTCTGAAAGTCGCTCTGTTTCAGGCAGGCGAACCATCACTTTGATCTCATTACGCCCGCGCTGCTGTCTCACCACTTCTGAGCCGTAAAATGCTGCTCTGACCTGCCTGGCCACATCCTGAGCGGTAAAACCCAGGCTACGCCCTTCGGGTCGCAGGCTAAAATCCATCTGTTGCTTCCCTTGTGAAAAGCCATCGTCCACATCTTTAACCGATGAATACCCTTTCAAAGCATCGCCAACCTGCTCGCTCACCTTCTCTAGCACGCCCATATCTCGATGACTCGCTTCAATCGTAATCGTAGGCCCTGACCCCGGCCCGCCAAAATCAGAGTGAAAACGTAATGACTCTACGCCCGAAATATCGCCCGTTAACTCACGCCAGCGTTCGGTAAACTCTCCTGTACTCATGATGTTTTTACGTATGTCAGGGTCAGTCATATAGACTTTAATCATCGCTTTATGGCTTCCACCTTGCCCCGTTTCAGCGAGTATTCCTTTTATTAGCTCATCACCACGCGGCAGTTCAGCTGCGACAGCTCGTGCATTTTGCAATAACTGGTCAACCACTCGGTTGGTTTTCTCGGCTGATGTGCCGTATGGCAGAGTCAAGCCAGCCACTGCAAAATCAGATTCTGTTTTAGGAAACATCTCCATACCCATGCGCCCACTCATGGCGTACGACAGCGTGAGCAGCAAGATAGAAAAAGCGATAACCACCGTGAAATATCGGTGATACAGAGCAAAATCAAGAAACGCTCCAAAACGGTATTTAACCCAGTGTGCAAAAGCCAGGCTGAATGATTGCTGTTTTTGATGAAGCCACAACCCTGCACCATGACGCTTTTTATCTTTTATTCGTGCCAGATGTGCCGGCAAAACAAACAAGCTTTCTAGTAACGAAATAATGAATACGGTGACCACCACCACAGGAATCACCTGAAATATTTTGCCCATCATGCCGGGTACAAAATAGAGCGGCATAAAGGTCGCAATATTGGTCAGAATGCTGAACGATATCGGCATGGCCATTTCCCGAGCGCCCCGAATCGCGGCCTGAAGGGGCGGCACTCCTTTTAGGCGATAGTGATAGACGTTCTCACCCACGATAATGGCATCATCCACGACGATTCCTAGCGCGACAATAAAAGCAAACAGTGAGATCATATTGAGTGAAACACCCAAGAACGGCAGCACTAGAAACGCACCCATAAACGAAATAGGGATACCCATCATTACCCAGAAGGCGAGCCGTATTTCCAGAAAGAGTGCCAGAAAAATTAGCACTAAAATCAGCCCGAGCGCACTGTTACGCAGCAATAGATCAACACGCTGCTGGTAAACAACAGAGCGATCATAAATAACATCAGCTGCAATCCCTGACGGCAGGGTCGGTCGAAATTGATCCAGATGTTGATAGACTGAATCTGAAATCTGGATCGGTGTTTCATTGCCAACACGATAAACATTGACCATCATGGCCGCTTGCCCGTTGTAACTGGCCTGATAATCGGTATCTGCGTAATGATCATGTATCTGGGCAATCTGCCCCAGCAAAACTTCACCGCCCTCTGCTGTCATAATCACCGGCAGTTCGGCAAACTGCTGCCCGAAATTACGCCGCTCTTTCATGCGAATCAGTATTTCGCCATTCAATGCTTTAATACTGCCACTCGGCAGATCAACCGAAGCGTTTTGCAGACGACGCGCCACTTCATCCAGCGTTAATTGATAGCGGCGTAAATTTTCCTGGGATATCTCAATACTGATTTCCAATGGGCGCACACCCGACAGCTCGGCTTGAGTGATTCCCGAATAACTTAACAACTGGTCACGCAGTTGTTCGGAAAGTTCGTGCAGTGAATGTTCGCTGGTATCGCCGTAAAGTGCCACTGAGACAACGCGACGCTTATTGGTCAAAATAGAGACCTGTGGATTTTCAATATCCAGAGGAAATGTTCTGATGCGGTCGACAACGCCTTGAATATCTTGCGCGAGCTTTTTTAAATCCGTGCCGACCAGTGCTTCAACTGTCACCGTTCCGATGCTTTCATTGGCAGAAGCGTTGATTTTTTTGATGCCATCAATGCCGACAATAGCCTCTTCAATCGCCAGAATAATCCCTTGCTCAACCTCTTCAGGGCTTGCGCCGGGATAAGCCACATTGATCTGCACCTGGTCGGCATCAAATTCAGGAAAAACTTCCTGCTTCATCTGGCTCAAAAACAGATAGCCACCCAACAGGCAAAGCACCATGATCAGATTCGCCGCGACGGGATGACCCGCCATCCAGCTTATCGGGCCATTTTGGTTATTTTGCATGTGGTTTAGACCGTAGCTTCATGCCTTGAACGGGAGCGGCCAGGTCACTCACGATCAGTCGCTGATTTAAAGTATTCTTCTCTGATCACTTTATTCTTCAGCGTGACAACAGCCGTACCAGTTTTTTGCGCTATCTCTCGTGCTTTAATCGCTGCTCGCTTCATTGCAATTTCTGCATTTGCCAAATCAGGATCTCTTTTATGTGATTTTGAATTTTGATCAAACTTATCTACACTCATAATTTTACACCCTCTTCAAGAAGTTCAGGGGTTACCCCTGAGTTATCGTAAACTGCCCATTCATCTACCAAGGGTTTGTACAAGGTTCAAACGATCGAATTTTGAGAAATTCAATAAGTACTTTTCTTGTTGAAACCCCTCTAAGTAAAGTTACTGTTGAATTAACATTTCGTTTATCCACCAACTGTATGTAATATCCTAATCGCTTGTAGCTACTCATCATCCAACATTTTTACAGATTTATCTCTCAACAATATTTTCATCTGTGAAATAGCAATTTGATTCAGTTTTACCAATCGGTCGCTTTGTGGCAAACCATCATTAATAAACACCGCATTTAAGTTTTCGAGATTGGCAAGGCATACCAATTGGCTGACATTGGCATAATCTCTAATATTACCTTTCTCTTTGGGGTTTTCGTCTCGCCACTGTTTGGCTGTTTTCCCAAAGAGAGCCACATTTAAAATATCTGCTTCATTGGCGTAAACAACAAATATTTGTTTTTTATTTAGGTTTTTTGGGATAAGGTTTTCTTTAATAGCATCTGTATGTATGCGATAGTTTATTTTGGTGAGGTTGCGTTTAATATCCCAACCGAGTTGCTTTTGTTCTTCATCTTTTAGACGTTGAAATTCTTTTATCAGAAAGATTTTAAACTTTGGCGAAATCCAAGAAGCAAACTCAAAGGCAATGTCTTTATGAGCATAGGTTCCGCCATACCTTCCTGCTTTGGCAATAATACCAATGGAGTTTGTTTTACTTACCCATTGTTTAACAGAAAGTGCAAAGCGATTTAAGCCTGCCTGATTTTTAATTCCCTCGAATTCGGGGGAATTAAAATTAGGGTTATAAATTTCTTCCCAAATCCCAAGAAATTCAATCGTGTTCTTGTTTCTTAGCCACTTTTCAATAAGAACAAGCCCATTATCAATATCCCGAACCATATCGGTAAGAGATATATAGTCTTGTTCTTTGGTAGAAATGATAGTTATCTCACTCCCCTGGACATCTATTTTTTTATTCTTTTTGCTCATAGCTCGTATCCAAGTGTTTTGAAAGCGTTAATCAATTGGTTTTAGTATTTGATGTAAACAATGAAATGAAGCCAGCCCTTATTCAGACCGCAGCTTCATACCTTGAACAGGAGCGGCCAGGTCACTCACGATCAGTTGCTCTCCCGTTGCTAATTGATCAGAGATATAAACAATACCACTTTCACGCCAGCGAATATCGACGGTACGAATATCCAGCTCATTGTTTTGGGTCATCACCCAGATCTGCGAGCCTTCATGCAGTGATGGCTCTGGAATATGCAGTACATCGGTAAGAATTTTCCCCATCATTTCAACACGAACAAAAGCACCTGCCATCAATTTTGGTCGATCCTTATTCTCCGTTTTTAGTGCCATGGGATCTTTGATTGATACTATAATTTGAGCCATATGATCCTCTTGTCCAATCATGGGCTTAATTGATTTCACGGTTCCTTGCCGAAAAGTGTTCTCTCCCCAGGCAGATGTGTGCTTAATGTGAGCGTCTGCCCCGATATTGACCCATTTAAGCTGATCCACCGGAATAGCGACTTCAACCCAGTACGTATCGGTATCGACTAATGTCATCAACGCTGTCGCTGTAGTCACTTGTGAACCCACGCTGACCTTTTTTTCTTGAACAAGCGCATTAAAAGGAGCTTTAATCTGTGTCCGGCGCAGATCCAGTTGAGCTCGATCCAGTGATGATTGAGCCGCTGCAATATTCGCTTTTGCCATTTGCAGGTGCGGCTGACGAAGCACCAGAGAGAGCTCTTCACCTTCCAGTTTTTCACCTAACAGCAGATAGTCTTGCTTTGCAATTTGTTGCCGTCCTACTTCCAGTGCCAGCTCATATTCAGCACGGACAAGATCACTTTTACGTTGTTGGACAACCAACTCATAATCTGTCGGATCAATTTTCAAAATCTCACTATTTTTTTTGAACATTCCACCAGGTACAAGTGAAGAGCTTACTTTAATGACTTCACCGCTCACTCGCGCCATCAACTCAATTTGCTGCGCCGCGATCACGCGACCCATCGCTTGCACGGTCACTGAGTGCTCACGGAATGGTGGAATCACCGTTTCAACCAACGGTACTTTAACCTCAGGTTTAACTCGCTCAGCCTGAGGTTGAGTCGAAATAAGATAAAAAGAGAGTGCAATTGCAACCAATAAAATAGCCAGCGCAATCAATATTTTAAATATTTTTTTAAATCTAGTTTCTGACATGTTTCACATCCCAGTCGCCCGCTAGTGCCCGATACAAATTAATACGATATTCAATCAATTCACGCTCCGCCTGCAACTGACTACGCTGTAATTTTTGATGACTGGATACTGCGCCGAGGAAACGGAAAAAATCCATTTCACCATGAATATAGTGCTGCCGTGTTTGCTCGACAACAGCCTCTGAAAATGATAGCTGTTTATTTAAACGATCCAGCCATTGCTGTTGATGCACCTCTTGAACCAAAGCATCCTCCACCTCTTTCAGCGCTGTTAACACCGTTTGTTTGTAGCGATTCAACGCTTCGAAGCGAACCGCCTCAGTGCGATCAACTTCGGCCTTGCGCTGACCGCCATCAATAATCGGCACTAATAAATTAGCTGCTATATTAGTCAACCAGTTATTAAATAGTTCAGTCGCATCAAAATCCAGCTTTGCCGTTAAGCTGATGCGAGGAAAGCGCTCACTCACCGCCACTGCCATACGTTGATCCGCTGCCTGAACCTGTAGATAAGTCTGACGAACATCGGGTCGCTGATTGATAAGTTCAGCAGGAATGCCCGTCTTAGGCAGTGCAGGTAATTTGGGGAATATTTGTGCTTTGGGGAATAAATCAGCATGAGGTGACTGCCCTAACAAGAGCGCCAACTGGTGATTTAACAGCTGAAGCGTTGATTCAGCCAGAGAAGTTTCACCCAATGTTGCTTCGACTTTCTGACGCTGCTGAAGCAGATCAGTCGAAGTAATTTGCCCTGCTTTGAATCGTCCGGTGACAGCACTCAGGTGTTTTTTATCCGTCAGGTGCTGCTGTTTAAGTAACTCAATTTGACGTTGTTGATCGACCAAACGATACCATGTAACAGCCACTTCAGAGCTGAGTGAAATTGCAGCCGCATTCAGTGCTTCCTGACTAGCAAGAAAATCTAACTCAGCCGCTTGAGTGTTTGAGTTGATTCCTCCCCATAAATCCAATTCATAACTTGCTGCAATACCGATCGAAGAGATATCGGTCGTGACTTTACTCAGTTCATCGCTTTGACTGACTGAACGTGAAGAACCTGCCGACCCATCCAGACGAGGAAAACTTGCAGCTCCACTTTTACGTGCAACAGCACGCGCCTGCTCCAGACGATTCCTGACACTTTGGAGGTCAAAATTATCGAGCAGTGCTGTTTCAATTAATTGATTGAGAGATTCATCATTGAATACTCGCCACCATTTTTCCGGCAGCTCGGATGAGCCTGTTTGAGTGAATTCCAGAGGAAGTGAGGGGGGTTGAACCACTGCTTTTTCAGAAGTGGCGCATGATGCCAATAACAATATTGCAGCAATGGGTAGATATCGCTGTAACATTATGTTTTTAAATACTTCTTGATTTCATCCATTTTTTCAATGATGCCAGTCTTTCCCCATAAGCCTTACCCGCTATTAGTCCTTCAACACTCAGTGTGTTTTTCGTTACAGTGACATTTTCTATAGACATATTAACGCACCAAGCGTAAAAACCACTCATCTTTTTTACTGCTTATGTAACTTGAGCCATGCCGAAACAACACAATCCATGCATGTTTGTCAGAGTGAAGATCCTTGGTTTCAGTCCAATAACCTGTTGTGGCTGTTCTTGGAAAAACTTCTGTACTGATGGATGGAGCAAAGCATTTATGTTCTACAATTTTTTCCAGCTCATTACGAGTGGGCAAGCGCCACTTTTTAGAGCCTGCAAAACCTTCTTTATTTAAAGATTTAACTTCTGACGTTGCTTTACGCCAGCTTTTACGATCAGCATCACCTGCACAAATTTCTCCGTTCCAGCTCATACCTACAGAACACTTCATCCATGTTAGGCCATTTTTTTTATCGGTAACAGTGCCATCACCATTATTTTTAAACTGAGATGCGGGAGCCGTTTCCAAGCCCATACCTTTACAGTTATCAGCCGCCAATGAAGTACTAAAAGTAAAAAGTGAAACGGATAAAGCCAAGGCAAATCGGGAGTACATAACTCCTCCTAGTTAAGTTAAAGAATTGCCCTTAATCTAGCTTGACAGGCCTACCTATGTCAATCTCGCTCTTCCAGCCACATCATCTGAATGGCTTCCAGAATTTTTTCACCACAATGCGTAGGGTCATCATCAAACTCTGCCAACTCAAGCACCCATTGCTGCAAATCAGTAAAACGTACATATTGTGGATCAACATCAGGATGAGCTTCATCCAGTTCAATGGCTATATCTCGTGTATCGGTCCAACGCAGTGTCATTTTAGTGCCCTTCTGAAACCATGTTGATGGTGTACTTTGGAATTTCGACCACGAGATCGTCTTCTCCTACAATCGCTTGACAGCTTAATCTCGAATCTGGGTCAAGCCCCCAAGCTTTATCCAGCATATCATCTTCATTTTCACTGGCTTCATTCAGTGATTCAGCCCCTTCTCTGATATAAACATGACAGGTCGTACAGGCGGCAACTTTTTCACATGCATGTTCAATAGGGATATCAGAAGCCAACGCAGCATCACAGATACTGACTCCTGCTTGGGTCTCTATTACTGCCCCTTCAGGGCATAATTCATCATGTGGTAGAAATATAATTTGCGGCATATATTTACCCCTTATTATCAAAATCAGTCACGCTATGACCAGCCAAAACCTTCTGGATATTGGCATCCATACGCTTGGCTGCAAAACTTGCGCTGGCTTCATCTAGGCTTGATGTCAAACGTTTAACCTCTTCAAGTGAAGCGCTATTTTCTGACTCTTTAAGTTTTTCCAGTGTCTGATTAATCTTTTGACACTCATTATAACTTAAAAGTTTTTCGGCATCCGCCGCCAAAGCACTCTCTACAGCTTCTATTAATCTTTTTGCATCCACCTGAGCTTCTCGTAAGCGTCTTGCTTCAACATCAGATTCTGCATAATGCATAGAATCTTTGAGCATCTGTTCAATCTCGTTTTCTTGAAGCCCGTAAGAGGGTTTCACTTCGATCTGACTGCTGATACCTGAGGTTTTCTCAATAGCAGAGACACTCAACAAGCCATCCGCATCAACCTGAAATGTAACACGAATACGCGCGATACCTGCAGCCATGGGAGGAATACCACGAAGTTCAAAGCGTGCCAGTGAGCGGCAATCATCGACCAGATCCCGTTCGCCTTGTACGACATGAACCATCATGGCTGTCTGGCCATTTTTATAGGTTGTGAACTCTTGTGCTCTTGCAACGGGAATCGTGGTGTTGCGTGCAATCAATTTTTCACTTAACCCTCCCATTGTTTCCAGACCCAGTGACAGTGGTATCACATCTAAAAGCAGCATTTCACCATCGTTTTTATTACCCACCAAAATGTCTGCTTGAATCGCCGCACCAATAGCGACAACTTTATCGGGATCAATATCGACCAGAGGCGGTTGTGCAAAAAATTCGCCCACCAATTTTCGCACTAATGGCACTCGGGTCGCGCCACCGACCATCACAACATCTTCTATATCACTCACCTGAATACCAGCATCCCTTAAAGCGCGGCGACAAGGTGCGATTGTGCGGCGAATGATAGGCTCAATCAGTGTTTCAAATTGTTCGCGTGTTAATTGGCTTTGCCAAGTTCCACCCTGATCCAAATCAATATTCAACGGAGCGGAGTGCTGCTCTGTTAAAGTTTCTTTTGCGATACGTGATTCATTCAAAATATGGCGCACTTGGCTGTGACTTGCATCATCACTAATACCTGCTTGTGTCATGATCCATTTGGTAATTTCATGGTCAAGATCATCACCACCCAAAGCGGCATTGCCTGCGGTAGCAATCACTTCAAACACACCTTTGCTAAAACGCAGTATTGAGATATCAAACGTACCACCACCCAAGTCATAAATAACATGAATGCCTTCAGAGCCACGATCCAATCCATACGCAATAGCCGCAGCCGTTGGCTCATTGAGCAGACGTAAAACATTGAGCCCGGCTAATCGAGCAGCATCTTTGGTGGCCTGGCGCTGCGCATCATCAAAATAGGCGGGCACGGTAATCACCACCCCATCAAGCTCACCCTGCAGGCTCTGCTCTGCACGTAATTTAAGTTCTTTTAATATTTCTGAAGAGACTTGAACAGGGCTGACATCACCCGCAGCCGTACTAATCCGTGGCATTCCCTGCTCAGATTTTGTGAACTGATAAGGTAATTTATTACCTGTTTGGACGATATCTTCAATACCACGCCCCATCAAACGCTTTACCGATGCGATGGTATTAAGTGGGTCAGAGACAGCCTTTGCTGCAGCAACCCGACCCACAATCACTGGCTGATCTTTTGAATATGAGACAATTGAAGGGAGCAGATGGTATCCCTCAATATCAGGCAGTACATCAGCAACACCACTGCGCGATGTTGCTACCAGTGAATTCGTGGTTCCTAAATCAATTCCTGCAGCTAAACGCCTTTGATGAGGGGCTGGAGACTGCCCAGGTTCGCTGATCTGTAATAATGACATGTTTTTAAAATTAATCCATCAGCTCATCTTCAAGCAGAAACGCTTCTTCCCGCAATTTCACCATGAACTGTATTTTATTTAATGTAGATTGAATGGTTGATAAATTATTCGGCGAAATTTCTTTAAACTCTGTTTTCAATTGCTCAATGATTTCACTGATAGAGTCGTCCGTTTTCTTAATAAACAGAAGCAGATGATCTAAACTATCTGGTGCTGTTTTTATCGATTCCAGCTCTTCTCTGAGCTCAAATTGCTGCATCAAAAAAACAGGATCTTTTATTGAAACTTCCTCTGGCAGGTTTTGCTCATCAGGTTGATAAAGCGACAGCAGATAAAAACCGCGCTTAACCGGATCTTTTAGTATGCTATAAGCGTCATTAAGTTCAGTGCTATGTTGCATTGCCAATCGTTGCTCATGATCAGGTTTCGATGCATATCGGTCGGGATGAAAGTTTTTTTGAAGTAATTGATAGCAGTCAGTAAGTGCTCTTAGGTCAAGATCAAAATCACAAGGCAGAGCTAAAAACTCAAAATAGTTTTTTTTTGACAAAGAAGACATGATCAAACAGTAAAACTTTCACCACATCCGCACTCATCGCTCACGTTAGGATTATTAAACTTAAAACCCTCACTAAGCCCTTCACGCATATAATCAAGCTCTGTACCATCAATATAGATTAAGCTTTTTGGGTCTACATAAATTTTAATAGCTTTATTTTCAAATAGCTTATCTTCTGGTGCGGCCTCATTAACAAACTCCATGACATACGCCATTCCAGAGCAACCAGATGTCTTCACACCTAGGCGCAATCCCAAACCACTGCCACGCTTATCTAAAAAGCCCTGAATATGTGTTGCAGCTGCATCTGTTAGTGTAATGGCCATTTTTTCACTCTATAACAGTAGATTTATGCTTGGACTTATAATCATCAATTGCTGCTTTTACTGCATCCTCAGCTAATACGGAGCAATGAATTTTAACGGGTGGCAATGCAAGTTCTTCTGCGATATCACTATTTTTTATGGTTCCCGCTTCGTCCAGTGTTTTTCCTTTCACAAGCTCGGTCAATAATGAACTCGAAGCAATTGCTGAACCACAGCCGTATGTTTTAAAACGCGCCTCTTCAATCACGCCATCATCGTTGACTTTAATTTGCAGGCGCATCACGTCACCACATGCGGGCGCTCCCACCATACCTGTGCCCACGGAATCATCATTTTTATCCAACACACCTACGTTGCGTGGATTCTCATAATGATCTAATACTTTTTCGCTATATGCCATAACTAACTACCTCGCTTATGATTAATGTGCTTCCCACTGTATTTTAGAGAGATCGATACCATCCTGATGCATCTCCCATAACGGTGATAATTCACGTAATTTTTCGATTTTATCCGGAATCAAGTTAATTGCATGTTCAATTTCTTCAGCCGTTGTAAAGCGACCTAGTGCAAAACGAATTGAACTATGCGCCAATTCATCACTACGGCCTAATGCTCGTAGTACATAAGAAGGCTCAAGACTGGCCGAGGTACAGGCTGAGCCTGATGAAACCGCCAAATCTTTCAGCGCCATCAAAAGTGACTCACCTTCAATAAAGTTGAAACTGATATTGAGCACACCTGCGACCCTTTGCTTGGAGTCACCATTGATATAAACCTCTTCCAGCTGCATCAAACTTTGCTCTAACCGATCACGCAGCTGACGAATTCGTTGATCATCCTGTTGCATCTCGGCGCGTGCAATGCGAAAAGCTTCGCCCATACCCACAATTTGATGCACCGCCAATGTGCCTGAACGCATGCCTCGCTCATGTCCGCCCCCATGCATCTGTGCTTCCAGACGAATTCGTGGCTTACGCCGAACATAGAGCGCACCGCAGCCTTTGGGGCCATAGATTTTATGAGCAGAAAAGGACATCAAGTCCACTTTCATTGATGCTAAATCAATAGCAATTTTACCGGCACTTTGTGCGGCATCCACATGAAACAGTGTTTTTTTAGCACGCGTTATTTCACCGATGGCTGCAATATCTTGAATCACCCCAGTCTCATTATTGACGTGCATAATAGAAACCAGCACGGTATCGTCACGTATCTCGGCTTCCAGTTTTTTCAGGTCAATTAAACCGTTTGTTTCAGGAGTCAGATAAGTGACTTCATAACCTTCTCGCTCCAACTGCCTGCAACTGTCCAGCACGGCTTTGTGCTCAGTTTTACAGGTGATGATGTGTTTGCCTTTTTTCTTATAAAAATGCGCCACACCTTTAATCGCCAGATTATCAGATTCGGTGGCCCCTGAAGTCCAGACAATCTCTTTTGGATCGGCATTCACCAAATCTGCAACCTGTTTTCGAGCCACGTCAATCGCTTTTTCAGCTTGCCAGCCGAACTCATGTGAACGTGAAGCAGGGTTTCCGAAATTTCCTGTCGTCGTTAAACACTCCATCATTTTTGTCGCAACACGTGCGTCAACTGGAGTTGTGGCGGCATAGTCAAAATAAATAGGCAGTTTCATTTACAATACATCTCTTAAGGCCACGTAGAACTTACTAATTGATCTAACAGTTTTTCCAGTACGGAAACGAAACAGTCAATATCATTAATGCTGTTATCTTTCCCTAAACTAATACGCAGTGTGCAACGAGCAATTTCAGGGCTTATTCCCATAGCCAGCAATACATGGCTCGCCTGACCACTTTGACTGTGACAAGCCGAGCCACTGGAAACAGCAATATTTTCTTTGTCCAACTGCATCAACAAGGTTTCGCCTTCGATACCTGGCACAACAATCATCGTCGTATTAGGTAAACGTGGCGCATTTTGTGCAATCACTGATACGCCCGAAATTTTTTGAAGTTGAAGCTCCAGGTGATTACGCAACTCCATCAAATGAGTTTGCCGCGTATCAAGCTCATTTTTTGCCAGTGCAGCCGCCATGCCGAAACCCACAATACCGGCAACATTTTCAGTGCCACTGCGATACCCCATTTCATGACCACCGCCATGAATCAGTGGGCTTAACTCCAAAGACTTGTCAATAATCAAAGCACCGATGCCCTTTGGGCCATATAACTTATGTGCTGATAGTGTCATCAAATTTACATTTAATGCCTGAAAATCGACTTTGATCTTACCTGCTGCCTGTGCAGCATCAGTATGTACCACCACACTTGATTGTCGCGCTCTATCTGAGATAGCAGCAATATCCTGTATCACACCGGTTTCATTATTAGCCATCATGACGGATAACAAACTAGGCTTTGCCTTCAAAGTATGGTCAATCGCTTTTTCAGTGACACGCCCCGAGTCATCCACAGGAATGACATCCAATATCAAGTTACTTTTCAGTGAATCAGCCGTTTGCAACACAGAGTCATGCTCAACTGCACTCACAGCCAAATGCTGAGTTTCACCTAAAACAATACCTTTAATCGCCAGGTTGTTGGCTTCCGTGCCTCCACTGGTAAAAATCACCTGCGATGGTTGCACGTTGACCAAATCAGCCACTTGTTCACGCGCATAATCTATAGCAGTTCGTGCCAATCGCCCTTCACGATAAATACTGGAAGGGTTTGCATAACAGCTTTTTAAATAAGGGATCATTGCTGCAAGAGCTCGCTCATCCAGCGGTGTTGTTGCATTATGATCCAGATAGATACTCATGATTCAAATAGCATCTATTAAATATTAACCCATCTTCTGAAGCTGGCTCACTCGATCACGTAACTGTCCGTCCAAACGTTCAGCTATTTTTTTCACCTGACGATTTTTCACCAGATCACCCAGTGAAATCCCGCCCAGAAATTCACGTATACGTTTACTCAAATCACACCAGAGAACATGAGTCAGACAATCGTCACCATCCATACATCCCCCTTGAGACTCACAGCGAGTTGCATCAACTTTTTCATCAATCGCATCCAGTATTGCGAGCACCGTAATCTCTGACGCGGCAAGACTCAAACGATATCCACCCCCCGGGCCACGTGTACTTTCCACCAACTCACCCCTGCGCAAGCGTGTAAAAAGCTGCTCCAGATAGGAGAGTGATATACCTTGACGCCCCGAAATTTCTGACAACGACGTGGGTTTTTCTGTGGAGTTTATTGCTAAATCCAACATTGCTGTCACTGCATAGCGACCTTTTGTAGTCAATCTCATCTTTAAAAATTCCTTAATATTTTAAATACAAATTTGAAAAAAATCAAAAGATGTATTTGTTTTACATATTTAAACATTCCATACTAAATTAGTCAACCTTTAAGCTACTTAGTTTTGTTACTAATAGCGCTACCGCTATCCAGCACTTCCAACTCAGGTAAAGATATATCTTTTAACTCGACTCCCATACCCTTTAATGCATCATGCATCGCCTTCATATTGCGATCCATTGCATTGATATGATCCAACATGCAACCCACCGCGTGAGCGACTGGATCGGGCATCTCTTCTGCGCCGCCATAAGCATCAAATACCTTCTCTGCGATGGCATTTTGTCTGTTTTTAACCTCTTCTACAACACGCCCTGGCACACCTACGACAGTTGAATACTGAGGTACATCTTTAACAACCACAGCATTTGAGCCAATACGTGTGCCTTGTGAAATGACAACAGGCCCAATCACTTTAGCCCCAGCACCCACCACAACATTATCTTCCAGAATTGGGTGACGCTTTCCTTTTTTCCAACTCGTTCCACCCAATGTCACGCCATGGTATAAAGTACAATCATCACCAATAACAGCCGTTTCACCAATCACAACCCCCATACCATGATCAATAAAAAAGCGCCTACCAATGCGAGCACCTGGATGAATCTCCACACCAGTCAACCATCGGCTGACCATTGACATAAAACGAGCCACCCACTTTAACCCCAAGTTCCACAAAAAATGATTCATCCGATAATGCAGCAGAGCATGCAAACCCGGATAACAGGTTAACACTTCAAAAGTGCTTCTCGCGGCTGGATCACGTTCAAATACGCACTGAATATCTTCTTTAAGTCGCTCAAGACTCATAGTTGTCACTCATTATTAATTCCAAACTTATTCTATTAGTAGTATGTTAATTTTTTATCACGCGCTGCACAGATGTCAACATTCCACGCAATATATTCACTTCATTTTGTTCAAGCCGTACACGCTGATATAAACGCCGTACTTTGCGCATCAATAAACCAGGGCTGGATGGGTCAAGAAATTTTGTTTCAATCAAGACATCTTCAAGGTGATGATAAAACCGTTCGATTTCATCTGAGGTCGCATATTCATTCTCAGTCTTTGTTGTTTCTTTCAAACAACCTTTTTGTATATTTTGCTTTGCTACAAGTATTTCATAGGCAATCACTTGTGCCGCCGCCGCAATATTCAGTGATGAAAAATCTGGATTACAAGGGATATGCATCAAGTAGTGACACAACTCCAACTCCTCATTAGTCAGCCCCGAATGCTCTCGCCCAAACAGCACGGCAATCTGCGCATTCTCTTTCTCAGCCACTATTTTTTCAGCACTCGTTCGTGCATCCATCTGTGGCCAGGAAATAGTACGTAAACGAGCACTGGCTCCCAATACTAACGAGCAACCTTCAATCGCTTCACTGACTGTTTTACAAACCGTTGCATTCTCCAAAACACTGATCGCACCCGACGCACGTGCCGTTGCAATCGTTGAAGGAAAGTTTTGTGGATCAACCAAGTAAAGCTGTTCTAGGCGCATATTCTTCATCGCCCGTGCAACCGCGCCAATATTACCGGGATGAGATGTATTAATCAGAACAAAACGAATATTGGAGAGCATGACCCAAAATCCTAAACTTCAAGAATATGCGTAGTGTATCCTAAACTGTAAATTTCCCCATGTTTTTGTACAATGTTCCTATTATTTTATAACAACAGGCTGTAACCCAAAGATGGTTAATACTCTTCAAACACAAATCGAAGCACTTTTAAAAACAGTTATTGATGACAACCTACAACAGGATTTACTCAGTAGTGGCACTGTAAAAAAACTCGAAATCAATGGCGATACAGTCACGCTCGATATTGTATTCGGTTATCGCTCAACCCAAAATGAAAAATCGTTAAATGTAAAGCTGAGCCAAGCACTGGCTGCAATTGAAGGCATTCATAATGTCCACGTTACAGTCACATCAAAAATAGTGGCTCATACAACGCAAAACAACATCAAACCATTCAAAAATATCAAAAACATTATTCCAGTCGCTTCCGGTAAAGGCGGCGTTGGAAAATCAACAGTTTCGATTAACCTTGCCTTGGCATTGGCGGCTGAAGGAGCCAGTGTCGGCATTTTGGATGCCGATATTTATGGCCCCAGCCTACCACGCATGATAGGCAACACTGAAAAACCTGTATCAAACGATGGTAAATTGATGGAACCCATTTCAGCATGGGGCATTCAAGCGATGTCGATGGGCAACCTGGTTTCTGAAGAGACTGCAATGATCTGGCGCGGCCCTATGGTGACTCAAGCGTTGAACCAGTTAATGACAGAGACAGACTGGCACGATTTGGATTATCTGATTATTGATATGCCCCCAGGTACGGGAGATATTCAACTCACATTGGCACAAAAATTCCCCGTCAGTGGAGCACTCGTCGTGACCACTCCTCAAGATATTGCCCTGCTTGATGCACATCGAGCACTGAAAATGTTTGAAAAAGTTAATATTCCTGTGCTGGGGGTCATTGAAAATATGAGTACACATATCTGTAGCAACTGCCAACATGAAGAAGCCATTTTTGGCTCGGGTGGCGGTGAAAAGATGGCTCAACAAAACCATATTGAACTGCTCGGAAAATTACCGCTTGATATATCAATCAGAGAAAATGCAGATCGGGGTCAACCCAGCGTTGCCATTGAACCCGATAGCAAAATTGCCCAAATTTATCGTAAAATAGCACTTCGAGCCGCCGCACAACTTTCAAAACGCCCCAAAGACTACAGCAGTAAATTTCCTGAAATTGTAGTCAATAATTAACAACCAATAATTTATAAGGTTTATTCCAGAATATGAGCATTAAATCAGACAAGTGGATTCGTCAAATGGCTTCGCAGCACGGCATGATCGAACCCTTTGAACCAGGCCAGGTTCGAGAAGTGAATAATAACCGCATCATTTCCTACGGCACATCAAGCTACGGTTATGATGTACGTTGTTCTAATGAATTCAAAATTTTCACTAATATTAACTCAGCCATTGTTGACCCGAAAAATTTTGATGAAAACAGCTTTGTCGATGTGCAATCCGATGTATGCATTATTCCACCCAACTCATTTGCACTCGCACGCACCATAGAATATTTGCGAATTCCTCGTAGCGTGCTAACAATTTGCCTGGGGAAATCAACATATGCTCGCTGCGGGATTATTGTAAACGTCACACCTTTGGAGCCAGAGTGGGAGGGTCACGTCACATTGGAATTTTCAAACACCACCCCGCTTCCTGCAAAAATATATGCTAATGAAGGCGTAGCTCAATTCCTGTTTTTCGAATCAGATCAGGAGTGTGAGACATCCTACAAAGATCGAGGCGGCAAGTATCAAGGGCAAACCGGTGTGACTTTACCGAAAACATAGCATTCGGCGTTTTCTTAAAATACGAATTAAGAACAAAAAAGAAATATTGACACAAATTTTTGTGGCTATTGAGCGGATTGAACGCCGCTTTGCTCCCATCGAATCACCAGATGACTTTCTCGACACCGAAGAGGGTATCGACAAACTTGATGCCATTTTCATGATATTGGTCGCCACTGGAGAAAGCCTGAAAAATATTGATAAAGTGACAGTGACTAATCATAGTTACGCAGTTATTAGCCGAATTCAGGAGTATTTCAAAGTGATTTATTATCGGGTAAAATGGGGTCAGACTCGAATGGCACATGCTTAAGCATTAATAGAAGTAAATAAGCCAGAACAGGTCATATCATTTTTACCTGTCCTGGCAGTTATATCACTAATTATTTAATCACGCTCTTAATATCTTAGCGACGCAGGGGGGGCTAACTGGTCTCTGCCAATCACATCAACTTTGTTATCCCTTGCGATTGGTGTACCTATTTTAATGCCCAGTTCTTTAGCATCGTCCAGATTTTTGATACTGTTTAACATGACTTCTTTCTCCAGCGCATAAGTAAAATCCTTCTCAGAGATGACAATACTTAACGCCTCACTCTCACGTGCTTCCAATGTTTCGTAGCTGTAGCTGCCTGCAACGTTTACCCTAGGTGTAGGCTTGCATGCTTTTGCTATGGCAGTTTCGTAATCATGAAGAGCGGATAGAACGCCATTTGAAACGAAAAATACAAATGTAAAGCGAATGGTTTCACCTGCCTTAATAAGTTTTTCACGATGCCGAATGTGCATTGTATCGTCTTTATAGGCAAAATTTTGATCCTCAAATTCACCATCGGGATCTGTCTTCCATCGGGTATGGCCAACATCTTGTCTCTTTTGATCACAAACACCATAGCTGGTTGTTAGTCGGGTATGGTGCCCTGAACTCATCACTAAATTCCCCGATGGCATCACGTCATTGTATGTTCGGAATTCATCATATCCGGGGTGATCCTGATCTGGGTCTACAGCATGCATAAAGATAAAATTTTCCACATCGCGATGGTCTTCATTGGTAACGACAACATCAATTTTCATTATATTGCCATTTTGATACCAACTTTCTTCTTTCATAACTCGCATATTGCCAGCGTTCCAAACCGTTGTTGAACCAATGTTTCCAAAGCCTGAGCCACCAACATAGCCGACAACAGGCACTTGTAATCCCCAGCAATAATAAGTAGAGTTACCTAGGAACTGGTCACTGTCATTGTAGGCAATGCTTACCTGTTGCCAAGGGTTTCCAGGATAAGAGATAGGTATGCCATTAAAATCCATACCTTGCCCAACGGAGCGGTCATTCCACAGACCATGGCTGTTATAGGCCACCTCAAGGCCATTTCCAGTAAAAACAGCAGGGACTTTTTCAGCATGTGCAATGGTAGCGGATCCTGCAGCTAAAATAACACCGCTGAGAATAATATTTTTTACGATTTTCATTTTAATCTCCTTTTTAAAGTATCTGAAATATCAATTAAGTTCCTAAGCCCTTAATTGATTTTCAAATTGAAGATTAACATCTAGCCATTCATTTAAGCTGATAAAATTTCACAATATTTTTGTGAAAAATTCACTATATTTAACATCAGTGCTCCCCTATTTTTCAGCGTACAGCAACTGGTTATAGCCTTATGTGGACTAGTTAGAATTCTACTTTTCGCGGTACAGCGGTTGACTTTGTATATTTCTAAAAAGATCAAGCTGAGAAGCCTGAACCTGTAATTGCTATCTAACAGGCAAACCCTTCACTTGACTCAGCTCTGCTGAAAATCGGTTACCATCGGCTTCTATTTGCTGGATTTTAACTGGAAGATAGTTTAAAGATTTCGCGCACCACATTGTGGTGCTGCGTTCATCACCTTCACGAGCCACTATGATTGTGTCAAACTTTCCTGCAGGCGTTTCAATAGTCTCTTCACCACGCACACGAATATCATAAGTTTTTAACTTCCCACCATCAGCAATGGCATATTTCATCTGTTTTTTGCCTGCCGCTAAATCCTTCATCAAACTCAGTTGGTAAAGTAATTTATCCAATGTTCCATCAGTCAATGCCATTGTCCACGGATCACCATTAATTCGATTGGTCACTTTTTTAGCTTGCCAATCAAACTTCAACTCCACTTCTCTCTTTTTCCCACCGCCGGTATTTAAATAGCTAAACTCCAGTGGCTGCAAGCGCTCTCCCTGAAATTGCCAGATGCTTTTTTCCGAAACTTCTCCTTTCACAAAAAATGCAGCAAACCCGGTCGGCTTTGTTTTGGATTCATAAGTAAAGCGCCCTTGCTCTAGCTTTTTCAAGGTACGCCGAGTCTCACCAAATGTGATAAAACCTTTTTTAAGTTCGTAAACTGCTTCAAAACTTTCAGGAAATGAAGCACTTTTAGCGCTCGTCACAAGGCAAAAAAACAAAGCACTTCCAAGAAAAAAGGGAAAAAAAGTTCGACTCATACAATAAAATCTCATTATGATTCTGGTAGAATTCCAATCAGGCTACGATATATTATAAGCGCTTTCAACCACATATTTTGGGGTGAATATCATAAAATGAAAATCTGGGTCGATGCTGATGCCTGTCCTGTCGTGATCAAAGAAATTTTGTTCCGCGCCGCGCAGCGCACTGGAGTGCAACTCACACTTGTTGCAAACCAACCAATACCTACACCACCTGCACCGAACATAACATCAATTCAAGTTCCACCTGGGTTTGATGTCGCTGACAATGAAATTGTCAAAAGAGCCAGTGTAGGTGATCTTGTTATTACAAGTGATATTCCTTTGGCTGACGAGGTGATTGAAAAAGGAGCCTATGCACTTAACCCTAGAGGTGAACTCTACTGCGCAAACAGTATTAAGGCGCGCTTGAATATGAGAGATTTTATGGATACCTTACGAGGCAGTGGAATTCATACCGGTGGGCCACCCGCGCTCAGCCAAAGTGATCGACAAGCTTTTGCAAACCATCTGGATACGCTCTTAACCAAACATGGCTAAAACCAATCGCGTTGATGTACTTCTCAAAAATGCCAAAGACTCTTTATCCTCTAAGCATGATACAGCGGCCGTTGATGCAGAAATTTTGTTATGTCATGTGATTAATAAAAATCGCAGTTTTATCTATTCATGGCCAGAGCACACACTCACACAGCAGCAACAAGATGATTACCAACAACTTATCAAACAGCGTTTATCTGGGCAACCCGTCGCTTATCTGGTCGGCACACGAGATTTTTGGTCTTTAGAGCTCAATGTTTGTGCTGATGTATTGATTCCCCGCCCCGATACTGAACGACTCGTCGAGCTGGCACTGGAAAAAATACCCGTTAATACTAAATGGAAAATTGTTGATCTGGGAACGGGTTCAGGTGCGATTGCATTAGCCATCGCCAGTGAACGCCCTAACTGCCATGTTTATGCAGTTGACTGTTCACCCAGCGCCTTAGAAGTTGCAAAATCCAACGCCAAGCAACTTGAAATCAATAATATTGATTTTATAACAGGAAACTGGCTTGAGCCGCTCTTCGGAGATCAGTTTGGCATCATCGTCTCTAATCCTCCCTATATTGCCGAGCAAGATATTCATTTGACTCAAGGTGATATCAGGTTTGAACCCAGCAGCGCCTTGGTCAGCGGAAAAGATGGGCTGGATGATATTCGATTGATTATTTCCAGCGCGCCACTATTGTTAAAACATGGAGGCTGGTTACTGCTTGAGCACGGCTATAATCAAGGTGATGCTGTACGCAATCTTTTCATTCGTGAAAACTATACTCATGTCACAACACATCAAGATCTCTCAGGAAACGACCGAGTCACTCTGGGAAAACCAAGCTATATTACCAACGACTCTCTCCGCTAGAACCATCGTTATCTTTATCCCAATGCATCAGACCCGTGTTGGTTATTTCCAGCCAGCCATAACCCGCTTGAGCACCACCAGCGATAGGTGTTGCCCGTAAAGTGTAACGTGTTGCGTTAGTTGAAGACTGAATTGTTAAATCATAATATTTTGTTGAGCCTTGTTTTGGGCTTTGGGTGAAAGGTAACACAGGGTCTGTATTGTCACCTGTAGTCGAACAAAGCCCATCTACCCCCTTATACTGATAACAGCTATTATCAGTATAAAACTTTTCCATAAATTGACTTAACTCCAAAAGTGCCGCCTGTGCATCACCTTTTCGTGACTTTTTAACCTGCTCCACATAAGATGGGTAGGCAATACTGGCCAGTATCGCCAATACAACCAAGGCGATCATCAGCTCAATAAGCGTGAACCCTTTTTGATGATTAATCACTCTCTCTCTCTGCCTTTTTAGCCTCATCAAAATATTTACTTGTTTGCATATCACGCTTTTCGAAAGAGTTCCATATCTGTTGATTACGCAGTTCTTCTATCCTTAAGCGCTCTGAAATCTCTTCTTTGCTCAACACGTCACCTGCTTTAAAATTAAACGTGGCCGTTACTGTCACTTTATGCTCTTTGCTATCTGTTTCTTCGGCAGCCATGAGCGATGTACTGCTTAAAAGCAAAGCACTTATCACAAGAATTTTTTTCATTGAAAATCTCCAAAAACTTGTTATTGAATCAATTCGCGCCAGGAATTACGACCTGAGCGCTGACCACCTGTGACCTCAATTCCATCCATAACACCCGTTGTGTTATCCGTTTTTTGAGGTGCATTAGGTATAAGGTCGATTTTATTCGGACCCGTAGTGGTCAGAGATACCCTATTAGGCTCCCCAAACCCAGCGTGTATATGACGATCACGACTTCCAAATTTCCCATCCGGAAATTGACCTGTTGCTAAATCATATAAATAGTAATAAGCCACATCCAGGGAACTACAGGCACCTGTAGTAAGTGCCAAAGCCACAGGCAGAACGACTGCATCACCAGCAAGAGCAGCAGCATCAGTGATCACTGCGCCTGGAGGCAATGAAGGAATTCCTGTGGTTTTAAGTGTGAAATACCCATCAGTATCAGTCCCGAGTGAACCCGTTGAGTCGGCTGTATAATCTCCATCAGCATCCCATGACCCTGCATTATTCGTTGCATCAGAACTGCTGGTCCATGCTCTGCGCCATACGGGCACATCAGCTGTTGCAGAATTGCTATCATGATCAACATAGTCTTCTCTAAAAATGGTCAGACGTGATGTTGACTGAGTTCGTAAATAACGTTTTTCATCACTGCTTGTTGTGATACCTAGGTATGTCAATTCAGATGATGGAAAAGTTGCTGGAACAAAATTTCCTAATTTAGCCGTTGTCAAGTTTAAATCAGCAAGTAAAACACTATCCGCTTTCAATACTCCACTTCCATCCAACAACTCCGTACGATAAACATTGCCATTTTCATCGCCAAGGTAAATTTCATCATCTCCTGAAATCAGTGGTACAGCGGTTATTTTGAAAGAAAAACCTGTCACAACCACTTCGTCACTTTTTTTGGCAACATTGCGTATGACTAATGTTGATGCACCAGCACCATTGTTCACGACATAAATTGCATAAACCTTACTGTCATGACGCCACAACTGGGGCTCACCATCTCCTGGAGAGGTATGGCCTGTATATTCTTCACTCCAAGCCATCTTTTTCAATTTTCCATTATCTTTCAGCCTTAATGAGTAATACATTGCACCTGACCTGGCTGCTCCCACAATATATGTTTTATAATCATCACCACTTTTTTTTCTGGCATCCACTGCATAAAAGCGGCCATCCATATAGTTACCAAACTGAAAAGTGCTATAGGTTTGCATATGCTTGACTATACTTCGTGGAGTCCAGCCCCAGAGCAAGTCACCATCGGACTGCTTAAAGGCATACAAAAAACCATCGTCCGAACTGGTTAATACGAGGGGAATACGATCAAGTTTTCTGGCCTTAACATAAGTACGATAATCTGAATCACGCCACAAAGCAGGATCACTCGGTGAACCCAAAGCCATGGTGTAGTTATTTTCCCCAATAGTGCCTAACAAACTGCTATATTTTCGATTCAGGAGGTACGCTTCGTTATCATAGGATGGATCAAGCGTATACTTCTTGATCGTCGCTACTGTTGGCGTACCACTGGCTACAAAAGCAGCATCATCTAGGGATTTAAACTTTTTAAGATCACCATCAGACTTTGTTGACCATAGCCTGCTTTTACGCTCAGCGACTGTCATTTGATCTGCTGCATCCCAACTTAAAGTTAAAGCATCATTATTATCAACTTCATAGGCTCTGAGATGCCCCGCACTTGGCGATTGCTCACTCCCTGCCAGAAAAACCTTGCTACCCGCTTTGGTAACAGTGGGGATAGCCGGAGCCACTTCACTCACTTCACCGCTCAGACCAATAGTGCTTAATGTACTGGACAGAGCATTTTTAAGCTCTTGCGGTGTACCCGCAACATACGCTTCAGCAGGAGAGCCATTAACAGCAGGGTTTCCATTAGCTGCAATCAGGTTTGCCTGGTCAATATCACCAATGTTATTTGACATGATGACTACATGAACCCGAACACCCAGATCATCATATAATTTGGCTGCTATCTCTTCTGGTTTAGCATAAACTCTATTGCCGTCAACAGTTTCCCAGCGAGCATCTTCCTTTCCATCATAAAACAGCAAGATATTATTGCTTCGACAACTATCATATAGAGTATCAGCCTCTTTATAAGCACTGAAATAGGCATAAGCACTCATGAGTGATTGATAAATCGGTGATTGATTCGCCTGCCATGGGTGTGAGCTGGCAGCAATACCTTTACTTCCAGCTATAGTCTGAGTTGCAGGATTGTAATCATTACCATCAAGCCCCATCTGTTGATAACCCATAAACCCCTTTATTTTTGCCCTGTTATCAGCGTATCCCAATGCCGGATCAGGAAGATCCAGGAATATGCCCATGTGGCGTGAATTTGAGGGCAAATCTTCCCCCATGGTTTTAACATATCGATACAACTTGTCAGGATCGTTAACATCAGTTGTATTAGGGCATAAATTACGGCTGTCATCACAAGGGTCCGTTACACCTGAAGGATAAGAGGCTGTCATGCACTCATCTGTACCGACTCCTGCTCCATCACAATCCCTTTTATAGATCGTTTTACCAGACCATCCAGTCATTGCTCCAATTTCAGCATCCGTCGTATTAGCGCTAACGCCCATCCAGTAGTATGGTATTTGTGAAAAATAGGCTGGTGTCAAACTAGGGTTTCCTGAAAGAGGCCCCCACGCTCTAAGCTGATCACTAACTCGTGCAGTTTGAGTAATAATATTTTGAGCTGAAAGAGGTGACGCACAATTAGTAACATAATCAGAAATTGACCTATCATCGCCTGCTCTGTCAACCAACAAGCCGTTTGCGTCAAACAAATAGCCGTCTGGTGTAGAGTAACGTAGACCGTAGCCTGAACTAACCCCTGGGTATGCGTGACGATAAGGTCGATTGGCATTATAAAATGCTACAAACCTATTCATCTGTGAGTTATACGATACTCTGCACAGGTAATGTTCAATCACAGGGAGATTGACATCAACTTCAGCCTGACTGCGTGCCCCCGTAACATTACGCACCCCCCAAGGCCAACGATCTCCATCAATACTACACTCTGTACGACTATATGACTGATCTTTTGCTCCACTCCGGTATTTTAACCGAAGCGGCAATCCACCATCACCACCGTTATTGTCAAGAAACGTTGTAAAACTATCGTCTAAAAAACCTCGGCCTGTCTCATAATATTTACCACTAGCTCCTCCCAAAGCAGGATTTCCATACATTGGGCTTCCTGAAACAGGATAAGCACAAGGGGTCACTAAACCAGAGTTACTATAGTCATTCCCTGTTACGCTTTCAGGAGCCTTCCAATCAAACCATTGCCGCCACCATTTCATTGAAGAAAAATTAGTCATATCACTTGCAAACACATTTTTGTCAGGCGTTGAAGCTTTAAAAATATCATTTCCGGCTGGGTGTGTTGGGTGCAGTGAGGCAGGGTCTGCAGGGTTACCTCTGTTAGTCAGATTCGCAAAAGGGTTACCTCCAGGTGGAAGAACTTCAGGATAAGTTGCAGTGCTCATACGTTCCATAGTGGCCATTGACAAGCCAAACATTTGCCTGAATGTAGAAAATCCAATATTGATATCACCCGTAAGGCTATCATTATTTAAAATCTCCAGAAAGGCCTTCTTACTCTGATAAAGCTTTGAATCAGGCTGGTTACCATGTAGCCCAGTTCTCAGGAAAGTCCCACTGCTATTCCACGGTGCGGGCGCTGGCGAAGCATTACCAAGATTCCATTGATCGAAGCCACCATCATCAAAGCGATAATAATCATCACGTGTTACTCCATCGTTATCAGTATCTATACGTGGGTAAGTTGAGTCATCCATTTCACGATGCATCGAAAATGCAGTGCTGAAAATAATCATCAAATTAGGGGCGACCGTGGTTGTATTAGTCGTCGCATTGACATTGGGCGTTATCAACAAACTCAGTATTATGGTGACACTACATATTTTTCGATAAAAACGCATAATTTCGATCCTCTTATCGTATTAAACAGAGCCTTAAAGCCCTACATCAACATTAAATAAAGTCTGGATTTTCACAGTGGTGTTTTCTTCCTCACCATAGCCCAGGCTGGTCACTACAAATGTCGCCACTAATCCACCTGGCGCACTGCTGCTTTCAAAGCCTTTACGTTTCTCAAGATTAAGCAGTACAACTTGTTGGCGCGGGTCTTTTGCTATCGCACTGTTCGTACCAAAAAGAGATGTTTTCTGAGCGGAAGTTAATGCCTGATTTTTTACAACACCACTTTCCCAGACCTTATATGAGCTATCCCAAGGCTTGGCATTACCACCACTATCTTTACAATCAGTAGACAGGGTGCTTAAATCCTCGACAAACAGGTCACACCACTCCGTAAGGTCTATATTAAAAATATCCCCACCAATGTCATCGAATACTTTTTGCTCTGTCCAGGAAGCTGTTGTTTCTGCTGTTTGAAATGCTATCTGCCTATCTTGAGAGTTTTTTGCCATACGCTCTTGCGTTCGCGTACCATGTGTTGAGCTCACACCTAATAATGTAATAACTAATAACACCAACAAACTGATCATCAGCACCGCACCGCTCTGTTTTTTCATTTCAACCATCACAACTCCTAATTTCTTAACGTCACAGTTGTTGTTACAACACGCCGCCTTAAACGGTCTGTATAGGAGCCACTTGTTGTTCCTAACAGAGTATAATTTTGTGTCAAATCACTGCTCTCGACAGCAATCGTGGTATTAAATAGCAGTGCCAGACGCACACTCACAACCTCGCTCCAGTCTGTAATCGCTGCCGCATTGGCATAACGATTCGCCGCACCATTGGCATCATCATCCAGGCCATACAAAATCTGCATATCATCAACACCCTCAGCCAATACCTGCTCGGCCACAGCGGTCAACTCAGCACCTGTTGCTGCATCTCTCACTTCAGACCGGCAGACCAAGTTGCTGCCACTAATATAAAAATTTATATTAGTCACCTCTCCGACAGTCAATGCAGTGCCAAGGCAATTATCTGATGCACCGAGAATGCTACCCAGATAACGAAAGGTTACTGAATCAGGAGCGCCGCTGCTACCATTAACGCCTTGAATAACCTGCCCTGCCAATACTCCGGGAACTGCGGGTGCTGGTGCCATCAAAGTTCCACCTATAATCAGTGAAAAGTCATCTTCTATGGAATTGGATGAAGCATCTCGATACCCCGCCAAACGCATATAACGCCCAACCATATCTAAAGCAAAGCGTGAATTTTCCTGCAGTATAGAAAAACCTTCATTAGCCTGGTGGGACAACCTGTGACTTTGAAAAGCTTGAATCAGCCCCGCAGTAAGAATCATGCCGACAATCAAAGCCACCATCACTTCGACTAAAGAAAAGCCATATTGCTTCATGAGTGGTTTCATAAAGTAAACCTGAAGTCAAAGCTCATGGGTAATCCTTCAAGATCATTCCAGCTAATTGTCACGGTATGGGGTGAAGTTTCAGTGCATGGGGCATCACTGCATACAATGGTTCCGGTTCCAGCAGGTAAATACTCTGCAAGTGCGGATAACCAACCATACTGAGATGCAGCAATATTAGCTAAAGCAAACTCTGCTTCTGTGCATGTTGATCCAGCAGGAAAAGTTGTAACGCAATTGAAACCAAGCGGACTATCATCTTCGCTTCCTGTCACTGCTGCATAAGCTCCATTACCCACTGCGACTGGATTAGCACGCATTCGATCAGCAATATCATAGGCTAAAAACACGGCCTGACTGCGCAGGTAGGCATTGCTGTTATTTTGAGCGTTTGTTATTTGCAAGGCAGCAACTCCCAGAATACCCACGCCTAAAACGGCCATAGAGACCAATACTTCGATCAGAGTGAAACCTCTATTTTTTATATTCATCAAGTGCATGAGTTCACCGCAGCATTCACATCAGCATGATCACCTTCAACTGTTCTGATGCGTCCAATTTGAGAGATAATGACAACACGCGCCTTGCCTTTGTCTGTTGCAAAGACTTTTATTCGATCATCACAGAGAATAAGTTGTCCGTTCGTTGCAGTGGCATAACCTGAAGCCAGAAAAGTCACACGATCAGTGACTGAACCAAACTGACCACGCAAAGTGCGGTTTGAGCCTTCCAAAGGAGCGTGAATTTGAAACGGCATTTCATCTACTGTCAGATCAGCAGAGTAATCCACCACACTATCGGCATCTTTATCAACAAAAGCGATCCATCCCTGCTCCCACCCTCCTGAGGTTGTACAAGCGGGCTCTGCCACCGTTGGGTTATTACTTTTACATACCGTCACTCGAATACTTTGTTTAAGTGCTTCACTTCGCGCGGCATTTAATGTACGAACGAACTCATTCACCGCTGTTGCCATTTGATTATCGCTCACGGTGCTTTGAAAGCTTGGAATGGCGACCATCATCACAATGCTGGCGACTGAAAGGGTGACCATGAGTTCAATCAATGAAAAACCTGTAGAGTACTTCCCTGTCTGGCTTGTACTACTTTGCATATAATTTTCACCTCACCTATGCATGACGGTTTTTTGTCAGCTATGTACGTATCTAAGTATCGTTCGTTCTATCCAGAACTTGAAAATTGACTGGATGTGATTTAATTCACAACTCTCCACTATTCAGGAATTTTTCACTAAATCCCTGACGCTATTTGGATTAACGGCACTGGAAAGCTCAACAAAATGTGCATAGTATGATTTACATCATGCTTGGTGGCGGCTAAAAACAGACAATTAGGAAGTTGAAAATGAAAAAAACAGGTTTTAGTTTGATTGAACTCATGATCGCTGTAGCAATTATTGGCATATTAGCCGGAATTGCTTATCCGAGTTATGTCGATAGCGTTAAAAAAAGTCACCGTGCGGATGCTCAAGGGGCATTAATGGATTTTGCAGCATCAATGGTGCGTTACCAATCTCAAAATCTCACTTATGTCGATGCAGCGACAACTGTGCCCGGCCCACCTAAAACAACTATTTTTGCAACGCAGGCTCCCGTTCACTCTAATAAAAAAACTTATAACTTAGCAATACAAGTGGTCACGGCATCGACTTATAAATTGCGTGCAACACCGATTAGTGGTGGGTCACAAGATGGTGATGGTTACCTGGAGCTGCTCTCTACGGGGCAGAGAAACTGGGATAAAGATAATAACGGAATAATCGTTTCAGCAGAGAAAATATGGTAATAAAACAGAATGAGAGGGTATTAATAAAAGCAGGTGCAGGTATGGCATAGGCCCTGTTTTTTTAATTATCGTGCCCCATACCCACAAACTTAAATTATAGTTTTCTATCTTATTAAATGTGCATGTGTAGCGAATAATTTATGAAATCAGAGTACTTGTACATTGATGAAAAACTCAAAATTTACATGTAAATTTTGAACTGCAGTTCAAAAAATGTATGCTTTTATTGAATTCAGGATATAAGAAATGCCGTTATTGGAAATTTTACTTCTGTAGACTCACGCACTGATATTGGCGCTTTATGGGAAAATTTTTTAGTCAGCGAGAGAAGGAAATACTTATCATACCAACAGGATTTCACAACCCGATCTTACTTTTGGAGAGCACATCAACAACAGGAGGTAGACTATCTTGAAGAGACTCACAACAAACTACATGCCTGGGAGTTCAAATGAAACCCAAAAGCCAGAGTTAAATTTCCAGCCTCTTTTTTAAAGGCCTACCCTGATAGTAAAACAGCATTTGTTAACGCTGATAGTTTTGATGAATTTCTTGGAGTCACATGAATCTGAGAACATAGCACAAAACTGCTTTTCACTGATGCTACCGTAATAATCAGCTATATTTGTGACTCCGAACACAGCCCAGCCTTCTCTGCCATTATTCACTTAACATTTATAAGTTCCTGACGCTATTAGTGAGTAATAGATCTGTGTATTAGGCTGAATTATGAAAAGCACACTTGGGTTCACACTGATAGAAAACATGGTCACTTGCTGTAGCAGCAATTACCCACACAGCGTGTTAATGGCACTTAAATGATGGCGATACGCTCTTCAGGATTTTCATTAATCGAAGTTCTTGTGACGATGATCGTTATCTCTATCGGCCTACTGGGTCTGGCCGGTCTGCAAGCCAGCAGCCTAAAGCACAACAACAGCGCCTACCAACGCTCACAAGCAACCTTTTTGGCCTACGAGATGCTGGATCGCATGCGTGCCAACCCCATGGGCATTGATGCCAATGCCTACAACAGCATTGATACAGGTAGCCTGCCCAGCGATCCTGGCTGCATTATCTCCAGCTGCTCCCCGGCCAATCTGGCCGACAATGATGTTGGAGAATGGTCCATCAACCTTGCCGCCACATTGCCCTCGGGGCGTGGCACGGTCACTGGTACTAGTGCCAGCTTGCCGCATACCGTTACCGTGATGTGGGACGACGCACGCAACGGTGCCACAGGTATCAGCTGCGACCCAACTGACCCTAACGACATGATATGCCTGAGCATCTCAGGGCAAGTGCTTTACAGCCGTTAACCCCTATTACCGAGAACTGTTTATACACACAAAATGAAAGATACACGCAACACATCCAGACATCAGACCGGACTGACCCTCATCGAAATTATGGTGGCTATGGTCATCAGCTTGGTGCTGATGGCTGGGGTGTTGCAAATTTTCTTGGCCAACAAAAAAAGTTTCTTGGTGCAGGAGTCACTGTCAAGGATGCAGGAAAATGGCCGTACCGCTATGCGTATTTTGGCGGATGACCTGCGCATGGCCGGATACTGGGGGTGCCGTAGCCAGGATATTTCTATCACCGATAATCTCGACAACGGAGGTACGGGATATATAAATCTGCTAGGCCAGGGCGGCCTCGGTGGCACCAACAATGCTGGCCTCAACAGCTCCGACACCGTTACTCTGCGGGGCGCACTAAGCGATGGCATGAGAGTCACCGCCCCCTTCATGCCTACAGCATCTTCCGTCCTCCATGTTGCCGATGCTTCGGGGCTGGCAAAGGGAGACATAATGCTAGTGACCAACTGCGAGGCTGGCGACTTATTTCAGATATCCAATAATAACCCCTCTGCCTCAAATACCCTGAATCACAATACCGGTGGAGGTACTTCGCCGGGCAACAACACCTCCAGTATGAGCCAGCAATATCAAGGAGGTGCCATGGTTTACCAGGTACGCGAAGCGACATATTCCATCCAGGCGGGTGCCAGCGGCGAACCCGCTCTGTTCCGCTCAATAAACGGTACTTCTGCGGTGGAGCTGGTGGAAGGAATCGAGGATTTGCAAATCCAGTTTGGTGAGCTACTTGATGCCACCAACGGTGCCATGCGTTATGTGAGTCCTGGTACCGGTAGTCTAAAAATAGATCAGGTCAACAGCTTGCGCGTCACCCTGATAGTACGCAGTGAATCCAGCAATGTATCCCCCAAGGGTGCCAGTGGTGATGGCCGTCTGCGGCGTACCTTCAATAACACCATTAGTATTCGCAACAGGAATCCGTAAGCTATTATGCACCCCACCACTGACAACAAATCGCTGACGGTTTTCGCCGGTAAAACACCCCTGGCCAAAGTACAAGCCGGTGCCTCTCTCATCATCAGTTTGATGTTGCTGGTGGTGCTGACCCTGCTGGGTTTGTCGGGCATGCAATCCACAATAATGCAGGAGCGCATGTCCAGTAATTCACGTGACACAATGCTTGCCTTCCAGGCTGCGGAAAGCGCCGTACGTGAAGGGGAGAGCTGGATAAATAGCCAGATACAAGCACCAGGCACAGTAAATAGCTGCGCCAGTGCTCCTTGTGACATCTTTAAATTAAATGCGACAGACTTAACCAACATGACAGACAAGTCACTCAGCTGGTGGCAGTCTAACGGTCGCAACTACAGCAGCACCCTCAATGGGCTGGCTGCCAGCCCACGTTTTATTGTTGAACAAAATAGCACGTCCCGGGGTAGTTTGGTGATGGGTACTGGGCAATCACGCTCCCAGCGTGTGATTTACCGCGTTACCGCCCAAGGCATCGGCGGCACCGACACCGCGCAATCCATCATCGAAACAATGTATGCCGAACGCTTTTACGGCTCACAATGAGGTTTCATGTTATGAAAATGCCACACATTTTTACTACAGCCATTCTCGCTACAAACATTCTGGCTATGGGTTTGTTAACCACCGCCACAACGGGTATGGCCGCAACCCTGAATCTTTCTGATTCCCCATTATTTGCCGCGCAATCTGCTCCGCCGCTTACCCTGATGACGATGGGTCGTGACCACAAATTGTATTACGAGGCTTACAACGATGCCTCTGATCTCAATAGTGATGGAATATTAGACGTGGGTTACAAACCGACAGTCATTGATTATTACGGCTATTTCGGCTCTAACTTATGTTACGTCTACAACTCGACCAACAGCCGCTTTGAACCCAGCGCCACCACAGTTACCAAAAAGTGCGTGGGTGCTAACGAATGGTCCGGCGACTTTCTGAATTACCTCACGACCTCGCGCATTGATGCCCTGCGCAAAGTGTTTTACGGTGGCAGCCGTTCCACAGACACCGTTTCTACGACGGTACTGGAACGTTCCTACATTCCACAGGATGCCCATAGCTGGGGCAAGGAATACGCCAGCATCGCCACAGATGGTTACGATATTCAAGAATATTCACCACTTAACCTGCCCGTCTCAGGTACACGTCACTTGTTTGCCAATACCACTCTAGTGAGCAGCAATGACCCGCCCCTTTTCCGAGTATTGAATGATAGTTATTTTCGCATCTGGGAATGGGTCTCCAAAGAACGCCCTGTGGCGGGCAGCACTTGCGGCGATACAAACTGCGCACAAACTGCGAGTAGCTGGCAAATTGTGCCCGCCAGCTCCGACCCAACGGTAGCAGGCCTGGAAAATCTTACTCAAACAACATACGATACCCATCACTACGGCTCCTACCCCAGCAATACGGCTGATTACGACGCGCTGGAAGCCTCTTATGCTACTGCTGGAAACAAGTTTGGCTCAGGCAATGTCAGCACAATCAATGGTAGCGGCAACCCATACGGCAGCAACGATAATTACCTGACGATCTTTGAAGGTATACTGGTCATTCCTCCTGGCGAAGCAGGTATTTACTCCTTTGCAGTGGATGGTGACGATGCAGTCGATGTCATTATCGATGGCTTTGTTGTCGCTGATTGGTATGGTGCCCACGGTAAATGCAACTGTCAAACCCACAGTGGCACACGGTTCCTGTCCGTCGGCAATCACACAATCAAATTTCGCCACCAAGAAACTGGGGACGGTGACAATTATTTCCTCTATTGGCAGAAAGCCCGTCCCGCTTCGACCATTAGTGATTACGTCGTCCGCACTCAGGTTTGTGTCGCAGGTCTATTGGAAGCCAACTGCCAGGTTTACCCTAACGGTAACTACAAACCTGTCGGCCTGCTGCAAAGCTACGGTGAAAACGACAGCATGTACTTCGGTCTGCTAACCGGATCCTACGAAAAAAATATGTCCGGTGGCGTTCTGCGCAAAAACGTTGGTTCCATCACAGACGAAATCAACGCCAATGATGGCACCTATACCAGCACCATTGGTGTGATTGGTACCATGGATCGTTTGAGAATCGCTAATTTCCGCTATGGAAGCAAAGACTACGCACCTGGCTGGCCTGGCGCATGGGTGACCAATGGTCCGATGACAGAAGGTGTGATTACCGACTGGGGTAACCCGGTTGCCGAAATGATGTATGAAGGTATGCGTTATTTTGCTGGCAAGGCAACGCCCACACCTGAGTTCAATATTGCCAGCTCAGGGAATGATGATGCGACCCTGGGTCTGCCGTTGCCAAGCTGGATAGATCCGTATGGCACCAGTGGCTTTCCCGCCTGTGCAAAACCTTTTCAGATCGTGATTGCGGACATCAATCCGTCCTATGATTCCAATCAACTGCCGGGCAGTTATTTCGGTGGTCTCGCTAGCGATATGAGCGGCGTAAACGTATCAACACTCGCCAATACGATTACCAGCGGTGAAACAGGTATTGTTGGCAACCACTTCATTGGCCAATCAAATGCCGTCTATGATGGCGCACCCACCAGCAAGACCGTCACCAGCCTCGGCACTATCCGCGGCCTGGCACCGGAAGAACCCACCAAAGAAGGCAGTTACTACTCAGCGAGTATCGGTTATTACGGCACCATTAACGATGTCAATCCAGCCATGGGTGACCAGAAGATTGATACCTTCTCTGTCGCGCTTGCTTCACCATTGCCAAACATCGACATCCCAATGGCTGGCGGCGGCAACATCACTCTGGTGCCATTTGCCAAATCCGTGGGCGGCTGCCTGGGTATCACCCCGTCTGTGAGCGATTTCCAGCCCACCAACACCATCGTGGATTTTTATGTCGAAACCCTCACGCCAACCTACGGCAAATTTCGCATCAACTACGAAGATGTGGAGCAGGGTGCTGATCATGATATGGATGCCATTGCGGTGTACGAATACGTTGTCAATGGCGATGGCACAGTAACCATCAATATGACTTCCACTTATGCCTCCGGCTGTATCGTTCAGCATATGGGTTACATCATCTCTGGCACCACCGCCGATGGTACCTATCTGGAAATACGCGATGTAGACACTGGTGCCAGCAGTGACCCTGACTATTTTCTGGATACCCCTAACATTGCAGGTGATCCCTTACCACTTGTGGCATCACGCACATTCACCCCTGGTAACTCGGGTACTTCCGCCACATTCCTCAAAGATCCATTGTGGTATGCCGCCAAGTGGGGCGGATTCCAGGAAGATAGTGCCTCTGCCAACAACCTGCCCGACATGACCTCCGAGTGGGATAGCGACGGCGATGGTGACCCAGACAATTATTTCCTGGTGACCAATGCGTTAAACCTGAAAAAACAGCTATCCAATGCCTTTAATGAAATCATCGCGCGCAGCGGTGTATCGGCCAGTGCCGCAGCGCTGACCAGCGGTGAAATCAGCTCGGATACTGCCCTGATCCAGTCCACCTTCGATACCGGTACCTGGACGGGCGACCTGAAAGCCTATTCCATAATATCTGATCCGGCTCTGGGCGTAGTGGGCAGTATCAGCAGCACGCCCAGCTGGTCGGCGGTGGACAACATCCCCACTTTTGGATTACGGGTGATCCTCACTCATGACGGTTCGGCAGTATCTGGCGCGGGCGTGCCTTTCCGCTGGAACAGTGGTATTTCAGTTACGCAGCAGGCCATGTTGAATAACAACTCCAACGGTGTTGTCGATGGCCTGGGTTCCGACCGTGTTGATTTCTTGCGCGGTAAAACCGGCATCAGTGGCTTCCGCGATCGGGTCGATTTAAATGGCAATAGCCACGTTCTCGGCGACATGGTCAATTCCAGCCCGGTCTTTGTGGGCAATCCCAATTCCTTCTTCCCAGACACATGGGGAGCGGGCGCACCGGAAAATGCCGTGGCCTATTCCACTTTTCACAATACATATCACAGCTCGCCCCGCACTCCCATGGTGTATGTCGGCGCCAACGACGGCATGTTACATGGCTTCGATGCTTCAACCGGCAGCAGCAAGGGTACGGAAATGATGGCCTATGTACCCAACGAAGTCTATTCACGGCTTAGCGCCCTGACCTCGCCCAGCTACAGTCACAAATATTATGTAGATGGTACACCCACGATATCCGATGCCTTCTTTGGCGGTTCGTGGCATTCCGTACTGGCTGCGGGTCTCAATCGTGGTGGCCAGGCCATTTATGCACTGGATGTAACCAGCGCCAGTTTCACGGAAAGCAACGCTGCCTCCACCGTGCTGTGGGAGTACGCTGACAAAGACGATACCGACACCGATGCTGACATGCAATATGCATTGGGTTACACCTACAGCAAACCCGCGATTGTGCGGCTCAATAGCGGCACCTGGGGTGCAGTATTTGGTAATGGTTACAACAACACAGAGTCTGACGGCGCTGCCAGCACCACCGGCGATGCGGTGTTGTACATCCTCGACATCTCCAACGGTTCAGTGATCCGCAAGATCAACACCCAGGCAGGCATGGCAGAAGACCCCACTGGTGCCGGTCGTGCCAATGGCTTAAGCGATGTGGCTCCAGTTGATACCAATGGTGACCACATTGTTGACGTGGTCTACGCTGGTGACCTGTTTGGTAATATGTGGAAGTTTGACCTGAGCAGTAGCAGCTCCAGTAGCTGGAGCGTGGCCTACTCACAAGGCACTACGCCAAAACCACTGTTCGTTGCCAAAGATGCCAGTGGCAACGCGCAACCCATCACCAGCCAGCCGGAAGTGGGTTATGCCCCTAACGGCTCGGACTTGATGGTCTACTTCGGTTCGGGCAAATATCTGGAAGCTACCGATAACACTGCCACCGGTTCACAAAGCCAAAACTTCTACGGCATTATCGACAGCGGCAGCCGCATAACCGGTACCCCCGCCATCGAACTATTAGAACAAACCATCTCCACCGTGATTAACACCACGTGTGTGGATATTGCTTCCAACTCTGCAAACTGTGAAATCCGGGTCACCAGTGACAATACTATGGCCAGTGGTGACAAGGGCTGGTTTATGCAGCTACCAGAACCTGGTGAACGGGTCATTTACCGCCCGCTGCTGATGGGAGATGTCATAGTCTTTGTGACCCTCATTCCCAGCGGAAATCTGTGTAATCCTGAAGGTACTGGTTGGCTCATGGAGCTGGATGCCGCAGACGGTGGTCGTCTGCAAGAGTCACCCTTTGACATTAATGGCGACGGTCTGTTCGACGATAATGACAGAGTGACCTACGACGATGTTGAATTACCTGGTAGCGGACGCCTTATTCAGGGTGGAGCCCCCTCCGGCACACCCGCTATTCTTAACGATGGCAAATCTGATTCTGATCTCAAATACCAAAACACCAGTAGTGGTACCACTGAGGTCATTCGTGAAAATACCTTTGGTCAGGGCACCGGCCGTCAGGCCTGGCGCCAAATCAAATAACCAACGAGCACACACGTCATGATAAACAGAGTCCATTCTGATACTTGCATAGGGCATTTTCCGCCCGGTGCACAAGCCGGTTTCACCTTAATCGAAATGATGATCACCCTGTCTATAGCCGCTATTTTGCTTACAGTAGCTGTACCCAGCTTTCAGACCACCATCGCCAATAACCGGCTAGCCACGCAAACCAATAACTTGGTCACAGATATCAATATTGCCCGCAGCGAAGCGGTTAAACGCGGCACAAATGTAGTGCTATGTACTAGCGCCAGCCCCAGTGCCACCACCCCCATCTGCACGGGCAGTGGTAATACCTGGACATCAGGTTGGATTATCTTTGTGAATGGCATAAGTGATACAGATGCCACCCAATTTGCCGCCACCACCGATACTCTCATCAAGGTCGGTAACAGCGTGAACGGTGACACCACCATACTTACCGGCGCTACACTCAACGCCTTTATTTATTCTGCGGATGGCAACAACGCCGGTGCTGTAGCCAACTTCGCTATTTGCGATAGCCGAGGTGTAAATTATGGTCGGCAAATCCGCATCAGTGCCACCGGACGGCCGCGTTTGATTAGCGGTAGCAACACAGCTCCACTAGGCAGTTGCACTGCGCCAGGCTAAACATCGCATCACACGCATTGAACTCACAAGACAAGGTAAAATCATGTACATTCCGTTGACCGCCCGCACACAATCCACGCACATAATGCACGGCTTTACCCTGATCGAGCTGATGATCACCGTTGCTATCATCGCCATCCTCGCCTCCATCGCTCTGCCCGCTTACCAGGACTCGGTAACAAAAGCACGCCGTACCGATGCCCAGGGCGCCTTACTGGGTTTGGCCAACGCCATGGAACGACACTTCATCAGCAACAGCTCGTTTCAGGGTGCGGCCGGCACTCAGGGTTCACCTACTGACACCGGCAGCCCGTGGATATTTTCCAGCACCTCACCCGTTGACGGCGGCACAGCGGCCTACAACCTCACCATTGCGGCCACCGCAAGCATCTACACCCTGACCGCCACACCCACCGGCCGACAGGCCGGCGATGGCGTTATGACACTGAGCAATGCCGGTGCTCGCCGCTGGGACGAAGGCAATGACGGTTTTGGAGCCACAGATAACGATTGGAACGTGAATTAGAATTAAATGACAAAGCCAGCGACAGCCCCTTAAGGAAAATACGATAGTTTCGAGCACTTAAAAAGAGCTGGGTTTGTTCTGGGTGTGGAGCTTGTTGAGAATCAGAAGGAGTCATGATGTGCTCGTTCCTAATTAAAAAGACCCTTTAGTTTATCTTGCACTTCATCAGCTGCTTTCTCTTTTAAAGCTTCCTGTTTCTCTTTAAGCTTTTTCTCAGCTTCTGCTTTTTTTGCATCCGCCTTGGCTTTTAACTCTGCTT
>JAKITI010000015.1 GCA_021648145.1 Gammaproteobacteria bacterium | reverse complement strand
ATTATTACATTCCTCTACGTTCAGGAAAGCTCAGTTCTTTTTTACCTAAAATTTTACGTCGCCTACAAATCGAACGATTCAAAAAACGCATCACTTTCCAAGCTCGCTTCATTCCCCAAAAATGCAAAATGAATAAGCATAAAAATAGAATAAACATGAGCAATTCTGGAACATCAAGATAAAGCCCGAGCAAACCAACACCAGCACATAGCGCAGCTACGCTCGCCATAATGACAACTGATTGACTCACAGAAAAACCGGCCAAAAGTAAAACGTGATGAAAATGCTCTCGATCAGGCAAAAAAGGAGAGTTACCTTTCAAAATACGTCGTAACATGATGCTGACTGTATCTATCAATGGCAAAGCCACCAACCATAATGCTGTCACTGGCGACATTGCCCGATCTTCACCTTGAGACAATGAAATTACAAGCCATGTTAAAGCTAACCCCAAAAACATGCTTCCAGCATCGCCCAGAAAAACAGAAGCGCGGCTTCGCAAAGGTGTGCGTAGATTAAATAACAAAAAAGCCGCCATACAACTTGCCAACAACAGCACTATTTGCAATTGCGCGTAAGCCTCACCAATGTAAGCAACAACAGCAAGCCCCACCAGCGCGATAAATACCAGACTACCCAACAGACCATCCAGCCCATCGGACATATTGAGCGCATTAATCATCCCCACCGTTGCAAATATAGTGAGCGGCACTGCAAAAAATCCCATTACAAAAAGACCATCTGAAAATGTAAGCGCGCCTAAATCATTAAGCACAACTCCACCACCAAAAACCATTACACTCGCAGAAACAACCTGTGCAACCAAGCGTGGCTTAAAGGGTAAGGCATAATAGTCATCCAAAACTCCTATAACAATCATAATCAATGCAGCAAGGAAGAAGCTCCACAAAATATGAACTGGAAGTTCCAGAGTAATAAATGAAATAAAAAATCCACAAAAAATACCAACACCACCGACGAGGGGTGTCGAATTTTGATGCTGCTTCCGCGCATCAGGCCGGTCAACCAGACCTACACGAACCGCCTGTGTTTTAAATATAAATATTAAAACAACAGTAAGTAATAAGCTTATTAAATAAAATCCAATATCAAACATGCCATAACACCATTCATTCCTTTTACTTGCTTTTAGTGAGTGGTCAATAAAAATTATTAAGCTTTATTTTTAATGGGCTCATGATACGAACTATAATCAGAGCCATAATAACTTCCGTAGTAACTACTTAATTTACGAAAATCAACCATCGCCATAACCACACCCATCGCTCCCTGCCCACTTGAACTCAAACGCTTAAGGGCATCCTGCGCCATATGCTGAGTGGTTGCACTCGCCTTCAGAGACAGTATAACCCCATCAGCCAAGTGACTGATAACAATTGCATCACTCACCGCCAGCACTGGTGGCGTATCAATCACAATATAGTCGAACTGTTCTTTGAGTTCTGCAAATGCCGTTTGAAAAGTTTGAGATGAAACCAGTTCCAATGGATTTCGTGGTTTAGTGACACAAGGCATCACATAAAGTGATTTCTGCTCTTTATCTTGAACAAGGTTTTTTTCAAGGCTATCTTTTTTCATCATCCATTCCATCAGACCAATATTCTCGGTGATCCCGAATGCCTGGCCTAAACGACCCTTTCGTAAATCAAGATCAATCAATAAAGTGCGACCGAGCTTTGAAAAAGAGGTCGCCAGGTTGATTGAAAGTGTTGTTTTGCCTTCACCAGGTACTGCAGAGGTCACCATGATCGTTTTTATCGGGTCATCAATCCTTGAATAAATAATACCTGTACGAATAGCGTTCATTGCTTCTGCAAAGGTAGTTCGTGGATTGGTTATACTTTGACGATCTGGATCACCATCTGATTTATTCAACTTCGGGATCATGGATAATACAGGCAACATCAACTTCTCTTCGACCTGCTCGGAAGTGTTGAATGTATTATCCATTCTCGCACGTACAAATGCCAAAGCAATACCACCAAACAGACCCAGGATTAATGACACAAGCATAATACGTTTTTTGTTCGGTTTATAAGGCAATAATGGAACCTCGGCCGCATCAATAACTCGTGCATTACTTAGGTTATTCTCTTTTTCCACACTAATTTCTTTAAAGCGTGCAAGAAAAGTTTCATAGATCTCGCGGTTAGCTTCAACTTCCCTTTCAAGCTTTGCCAACTGAAATGCTTTACCCGTAAATTCTCGCATTTCATGCTGCAGCCTATCAAGTGAACGCTTCATTTCTCGCTCTTTATCAACAGCCCCTTCATAGACCGTGCGAATACCTGAAACTGCTTTATTAATTTCAGCCTTCAAGCGTTGCTGAACATCTTTACGATCAGACTTAACAGCGAGCATTTTAGGATGTTTAACACCATACCGCTCTGAAAGCTCTGAAATTTTTCGGTTCAGGTTAGCCACTTCATCTGATAGCATTAATACTGTAGGGCTGTCCAGCATGTGAACCAATGCTCCAGAACCACGGCCATCCTGTAATACCCGACGAATTTGATTATAGTGAATTTCAGCTTCAGAGCGCTCTGTTTGAGCTTCGGCCAACCCTGTTGTTGCACTTATTGATCTAGCATTAATAATATTTTGGCGGCTATTCGTTGCAATCATCTCCTCTTTTAGCTGATAGTTACGTAACGCATCTTCTGAGGCATCAACCTGACCACGTAACCCACCTAAACGCCCACTCAACCAGGAAGTTGCTTGCTTAACGGTTGTCAAACGTGCTTCCAGACCTTGTTCGATATAAGCCTTCGTAATCGCATTGGCAATTTCTGCTGCAAACTGAGGATCATCAGACTCATAACTGACACTCACAATCTGACTCAGTTTTTCACCTTTGACGGACAGGTTTGCTTGAATCAATTCAACTAATGCTGCTTTTTTTTCTTGGCCCGTGAGTTTTCCTAGTACACCAGGCACCTGCTCTTCAAGCCGGAGTGTATCAATAACTTTTTCAGTGATGCTACGGCTACGAATAATTTCATGCTGGGTTTCATAGAACAACAAGATGGAAGAGTTTCCTTCAAGCTGAGAAATATTTGTTATTTTTGGCTGGCCAGGTTCGATTAAAATAGTACTATCAGCCCGATAAACAGGGACTGTGGAATATGCTGTAATTCCTCCCACCAAAACACCCAGCAATGCCAAACAAATAATACTCCATTTGTAACGCATAATAATGCGCCAATAGTCTAACAACCCTGGGCCTTCATCCTGCATATCATCCACCAACAACGAGGACTCTTGGGCTATTGCTGCAGAACTATTTTTTGGTGAACTATTCATTCTTGGAAATCTACCTTGCTTTTAAATATTATAATACGCACTATCACGTCTGCTAGTAACACAGGCGCGGCAGCAACAATTACAATTGAATCAGTTATACATTAAAGAGGAAAACACACAAAAATCAGAAAAAACTCTCGCCAACAGTGATCACATCACCTGGGCCTACAATAATAGCCCCATTAACTGAAATCACAGTATCGGGGTTATTTTCACGTGCCAGTGTGATTTTATTTTTGCTGCCTCTAGGTGTTAATCCACCCGCTAATACAATCGCTTTTCCGACAGTCAGCCCCTCACTATAGTCATATGCACCAGGCTTTCTCACCTGCCCTGTAACATACAATACACGGTATTTAAGTATTGATATCGCAACTCTCGGATTCTTCAAGTAACCATCAGCTAAAAAAGAGGCCAGTTTTTTTTCAGATTCTTTAACAGTCAAGCCACTCACATTAATTTGCCCCAGCAAAGGAATTGATATTGTTCCATCCGTGGCTACGCGTATCTCTGATAGACTCAAATCAGGTTCATCAAATACTATTATTGATAAAAGCTCGCCTGCTCCAATTTTGTATTCCCGAGAATCAGCCAAGGTTTGGCCTGTAAAAAACAGGGAAAATAAAAATAAAACTGTACAAACCTTCACAAAATTCTCTTTAAAAAACATAGGCCATATTACCTTTAAAATTAAAATTTATCTGACGGAGAAGCTACGAATGCCAGCTTAAAGACATTTCCATCATAATCTAACCCATCAAGATTAGAAGCACGCGTTGAGTAACCATAACTGCCTTCTAAATCCAGCCATGTCAACAAGCTGACATTCAGGCCGACATTCAAAGCAAATATAGCATCTTCCCGAGAATTTTCACCTGAATGATTATCTCGCTGCATTAATGAGCCCACAGTAAAAGTCACAAGGTCAGTCAAAACATGACCCCATCTAATTTTCAGGCTATTTTCTACAAAATAATCTGCACTTACTTCAGGGCTTTCTCGAGGCATCCGAGAAATCTCGACTACAACACGATCTGTCGCTAACGGTTCCCATGAGAGCTTACCTCTAACTGTAAGACCGGTAAAATTTTCTTTATCCTGTGCTTCAAAACTCTTATCCAGAATACCTAAACGTATCTCTCCTTCAGTTTGTGCCGTCGCACTCCACCTTGCCCCTGCAAGGTAACGCATTTCAACACTATCACGATTAACTTCTGAATTATTCGCATAACCGATACCCCGACGATCTAATTCTAACAGCCATGCTGATTTAGAAGTCACATTATAATAGAAAGTGCTTCTAAACGTATTTATTGTTCGATCACGTAGATATTGATTATTATTGGTATAATCAATGCTTTGCGATCCAACAAACACTCCTATCTGCGCGCTACTTTCACGCCTTCCATAAATAAACTCCCCTGAAAGATCGATCCGGTTCCATAAATCCGGCTTTTGAGATACAATTTTACGTGTCGTTGAGACACCCCGTAAATCATGCGATTTAAGGTATCTACCCGCTAATTCAAGCTTCATCGCTGGAGCCAGATCTAATTTCAAACGCCCTCCCACATCATGATCTGCGTAGTTTTCATCAGAATAGTCTGCATATTTTGCATATTGGCCATCGTAGACCGCATCAAATGAATGTTTTCTGAATAGAAATTTATACAAGATTGATGGCTCAAACAATAATGCACTATCACTTTTTTGGGCTGATGGTGTGCGCCAAATATTATCGTCGCGCAAAACTCCTGCAGAAATTGAAGGGTACAGCCCAGGAGCCAACTCTTTTTCGTATGCAGAAACAGAACCAGATACTGCAAGAAAACTACAAACCAAAACCCCTGCACCTACAGGGAAAGTATTAACTTTCATTGGACAATAACTCTAAAAAAAATAATTTGATCAAGAACAGACACAGAAGAGCACTAAGCAGGAAACCACAATTATTTTTAACATTTATGCAGCACAGGCAAACGGGACATCTTTATCTATAAGTTAGTTAAGTCATAAAACAGCTAAAGCTGGATGCCAACAATAAAATCGCAACATTATACGTGACAACATACTCATATACAACAATATATTAGAGCCACCGCATTAAAAATCATTTGAAAACACAACCTTAGCACGGTCGTATAGTCGTAATGTTTGAGTTGTCCATATTGCTCTTAATGCACAATAGAAATGGAACGTTAGCTATACTAAATTATCAATGCCACAACAAGAAAAAGCCACCCATTCAAGTGGCTTTTTTATTGAGAAGGTATGGAAGAACTACTCTTCAATCGACTTTAAATAAGAAGCAATGTCTTTAATTTCCTGATTGGTTAATTGAAGCTCCCAAGGCGGCATAATCGAAGAACGACCCAAAGCACCCCCACCCTTACGAACAATCATCTCTTTATATTCTATAGGGTGCTTTGACGTTCTAAGGTTAGGCGGCTTCGGGTCATACAGCTTGGCTGCCCGACCTTTACCATCGGCATTCACACCATGACAAAGAATGCAGTTTTGTTTATAAACCGCTTCACCACGCAACACCTTATCACCCAAAATTTTCAAATAAACAGCCACATCGTGAATTTGCTCCTTTGATAATTCATCACCCCACATAGGCATATAAGACGATTTACCCACAGCTTCACCACCCAAAGTAATCATTTTTTCATAATACTCTGTAGTATTTGGCTGAATCACCAGGCTGGCAACACCATACAATTTGCTCGCTCGTGAATAGCCATCACCAATATCACCATGACAAAGTACACAGTAATTTTTGAAAACAATTCCGCCACGAATAAGTTGTTTATCTTCTTTTGATTTTCGAGCTTCGGCTGTACCCATTTGCGCCATTGCCACTGTAAAAATCAGCAGTGATAATATAAGTGGGCTCAATTGGTTAAACCATTGCCGGATGTTTGTCATTACTTAACCTCCACTTCCATATACATATCGGGATGGATAGCACATTCAATTTCAACCATACCCGCTTCATCAAACGTCACTGCACGTACATCTCCTTTCGGAAATGAACCTAAATCAAACGTTTTTAAATCAGATAATGAAAATATATTATGGAAAAAAGCATCTTCATTTTGAAATTTAATGGTATCCCCAACTTTGACAGTTAACTCTTCAATGTGAGCACCACTCATCACAAATGCTTTGTCTTTTTGCTCAACAACATACTCCTCGGCAGCAACAATCCCACTTCCTAACAGTGCAGTAATAGAAAGCCCTGCAATAACTATTTTTTTCATATTCATTATTAACTAATCCTTTAGTAAGGTAATTGAGGAATGCTCATTTTGATAGGGTGGTCACTCGTTAAGGTCAGCATAAATTCAACCACATCTTTCTTCTCTTGATCAGTCAAATTCAGTACTTTCATATTAGGTGAAATATATTTTTTATTCACACCACCGACATCATAATGCACCATCACTTCATCTAAAGTTTTCAGACTTCCATCGTGCATATAAGGGGCTGTGATTTCAATATCGCGCAGTGTTGGTGTTTTAAATGCACCTTTCAAAACACTGACTTTACGAATGTTATAGCGCCCTAAATCACTTTGATCTTCCAGCCCTACATTGTGAAAACCATTGTCTGTAAAATTAAAATCATCGTGACAAACCACACAATTTGCTTTGCCGTTAAAAAGCTTAAAGCCACGCTTGGCCGATTCATTTATCGCACTTTCATTCCCTTTGATCCAACGATCCAAAGGAGCCTCAGTTGAAACAATAGTTCGCTGAAATACTGCGAGAGCCTTGCCAATGATCTCTGAAGTAATGCCTTCATCAGGGTAGGCTTTTTGGAACATGTCAACATAGCCATCAATCGCATTCAGCTCCAGAATCAGCTCATTCATATCCTGATTCATTTCACCTGCTGCCTGAATCGGTCCGACACCTTGTTTATCCAAGGTGCGAATACGACCATCCCACATTTGCAGCGTGGTGTGGCCTATATTTAAAATCGTTGGAGTCGCTCGGCTGAGTGTGTGCATAGAATTACCGACCGCTGTAGGTTGCCCGTCTGACCAGCCCATGGCAGGGTTATGACAGGTCGCACAACTCATAAAATTTGAACCTGACAGGCGTGGATCAAAGAACAGATGTTTACCCAGCTCAACACGCTCAGGTGTCATCGGGTTTTTCTTTGAGTCCGGCAGCGTTGTAGGCATTAAAAATTTACTTTTATCAATGGATACCGCTGTATTTTCTGCGCTCACCTGAGGTTTGACAATTGATGTGCTCGATGCCCCTAATGTGCCACATGCTATAACAGAAATACCGCATAGCGCACTAGTGATTACTTTGCCCACATGATTCATAGCTCTCTTTTTTGTCATTCACTCTCTCCTTGTAAAAACAATCCATTTTCATTATTTATAACGAAGCGCAGCTATTACTTCGGCTTAAATAATTTCGTCTTGAATCATTTGTAAAAAGTTAATGAATTTGATCGCTAAACAAGCTGATGAAGGCAGCCGATAGTTAGGTACTACTTAGTTATGAATCAATACCATCAGGGAAGAGCCATTGAATAAATTTGAACAACTTCTCAGCTACATGAGTTGGCGCAAAAAAATACTCTCTCTTTCCTCACTGTTTTTAGCACTACTCATTATCATTGGGTTATTTGGCGCTTATACCATCTATTTTCAAAGCAAATCCATGCAGTCCATAGTTCACGCAACACAAACACGTTTGAATATTGCCATTGATGCTCGTATGGCAGTGCTTAGACTTGAGCGTGCCATTGCCAACACCATTGCGGGTACGATGAAAAAAGATATTCGAAAACGTGCCGTCGGTGCGATCAAGGAGCTCTCTTTGCTGGATGAAAATATTCAAACACTCAGTGCAACAATGGGAGAGAAAGAAGAGGTCAAAGAACTATCAGTACTGGTCAAGAATATCAGACCCAGGCAGATGGAAGTTATTAAAGCCGCTCGTAAAAACAACGATGACCTCGCCTTGGAAAAAGTCAAAATTATCGCCACAGACTCCCTAAGAATCAGCACACTCTCCCAGAAATTAGTGGATGATGAACGGCTTTTCATGACTGAAATGGAAATAACAATTGGTGAAAATAGCATCAAAGCCATCACCATAATGGGTTTACTCATCCTGGCGGGTCTGATTATTGGTACTGTTTTGAGCCTGCTTGCAGCCTACTTGATGACCAAACCTCTTGCGCTCATAAAAACGACTATTATATCACTTTCAGAGGGAGACCTTTCAATTGAGGTCAACCCTGTAGGCAGCGATGAAACAAGCCACATATCACAGGCCATTGCAAAAACAGTTCGCTCACTTCATCAGCTTATTTCAAAAATTCGTGACGATGCTGCAAACCTTGGTCAAGAATCACTGCTAATCAATGTTGCGGCCGAAAATGTACACAAAGTTTCGACTCGTCTACATAAAGGCATTGCCCACATTAATGAAAAAGCGGCCGCAGTCACTTCAGTCACAAAAGATATCACACAGAAATTATCGACCGCCTCAGATGCTGTCGAACACACATCAAAGGCCACACATGATGCTGCCGAACAAATCACTCTGTCAGTCAATGAATTTGAACGCTTTCAAAGCAATATGGAGCATACGGCTCAAATCACCCGAGACCTCTCAAATCTGACGGATAAAATCACATCAATTACTGACACCATTCGTAACATTTCATCTCAAACTAATTTATTAGCCCTTAATGCTGCCATTGAAGCGGCGCGTGCGGGTGAACATGGCCGTGGCTTTGCTGTGGTCGCCGATGAAGTACGCCATCTTGCTGAAAAAACCAGTCACGCAACAATTGAAATTACATCATTAATAGAAAATATTTCACATAGTATTGGCTCAACTGTCAGCTCTTCCGAACAGAGTGTCACCGACGCAAAAACAAACATTAAGCGCCTCAAATCAGTTGCTAATGATGTCACTGTCAGTAACAGCTATGCCAACGACATGGGAAACTTGATGGCTCAGGTTGTGGAATTATTACAGTCTCAAGTCGTTGAGGTCGAAACAATAACTGCAACGGCCAATTCACTCTTTATTGTTTCTAATGATGCAAACCAGCATACCGACGGTTTACATCAACTGGCTAATTCTCTCGGGAGCGCCGCAACGGATTTGAATCAGGTTGTCGATCGATTTAAGTTGTAATTTAATTTATTTTAACTGTAAAAAGGAATTTATTTCGATGGTTATCTCTGCCTCTCTTTCTTTGCTTTGTTTATTCATTACAGTCACTGCGGTGAGCCTTGGCTGGTCTCATGCGCTCGTTTTTAGCCTGATAGGATTGACTGCTTTGTTGCAGGGTGTTCTCATTTTTAAGGGATTCAGCAATCAAAATTCGAGCCGTCAGGAGCAAAATGAATTGGAAAGTAAAAATATGGAGTCATCTGAAACCAGAGAAGAAACCTGCCAAACTCTGTGTGATTTTATCGATTATAGCATCGCTGAGTTCAATACGGCGGGACAAGAGCTGGACAATATGCGTTCTGTTGTCACTTCAGCAAGCAATCAGTTGGGCAGTAATTTATCCGGCCTCGAAAGTGCTTCTGAAAACCAGATTGAGCTACTTAAAAAATTGATTGATCAACTACTTCAGGCCACAGAAAGTTCCAGTCAGATGGAACAGCAGCAAAGTATCGAACAAAAAGCTGGGGATTGTGAAAATGTTGTTGGCAGCATGGTGAACTCTATTCGGGGTGTTATTTCAGCCACCAGTAATATTACTCAGCAATTTGAAGAAATGCATACTCATGTTGAGTCTGTTGATAATTTGATTGGTGATATTATCAATATTAACTCTCAAACTAACCTGCTTGCTCTGAATGCTGCGATTGAGGCAGCTCGTGCAGGTGAAGCTGGCCGGGGCTTTGCAGTGGTTGCGGATGAGGTCAGAAGTCTTTCTCTTAGAACCAATCAATTCAGTGATGAAATACGTTTGCAGATGGAGAATATCAAAAGCAGCATCAGCGCAGCCAATAACTCTGTTGATTCTGTCAAATCGATCAATATGGAAACACAGCTGGAATCTAAGGATCAAGTGAATGAAATGTGGGGAGAGGTTGGTAAGTTGACTGAAAAAACAACTGAGCAGTCACAGCTTATCAATGATATTGCTCACCATATCCAGCAACATGTCAGTTCGAGCATTCTCTCTTTGCAGTTTGAGGATTTGACTGTTCAATCAATTGAGCATGTCTCAACTCGTCTTAAAACACTGCAACAGCTTGCGGGTTACACTAAGCCCCTCTATTTAAACAACTCTGACAAAGCGTCCCTGACAACGCTAAAAAGTCAACTAGCTCAAGCGAAAACAGGGTCGCGCCAATTTGAGCTCAACTCTCAGCAGCAAAATATGCAAGAAGGTAATATTGAGCTTTTTTAGTCGGTTCGCCTTGCTCCTATTGCAATAGCTCATTAAAATAGCGGCTATTAATTTAAAAGGCCTACGATGTCACTATGAGCAATCAACCCCCCACGCTATTCCATGACGACAGCATCGAATCCTTACCATTAAAGCAATACACCGAAAAAGCTTATCTGGATTATTCCATGTACGTCATCATGGATCGAGCACTGCCACATATTGGTGATGGCCTGAAGCCAGTACAGCGGCGCATTGTTTATGCAATGTCTGAGCTTGGTTTATCGGCGACAGCTAAATATAAAAAATCAGCACGTACCATTGGTGATGTTTTAGGCAAATTTCACCCGCATGGTGATAGCGCCTGTTATGAAGCCATGGTATTAATGGCGCAGCCTTTTTCATATCGCTACCCACTTGTCGATGGTCAAGGCAACTGGGGATCATCAGATGATCCAAAATCCTTTGCTGCCATGCGTTATACCGAATGCCGATTAGCCCCTTATACGGCTACATTGCTCAGTGAAGTGGCGCTGGGCACGGTGGATTGGCAACCTAATTTTGATGGCACTCTGGAAGAGCCTTGCGTACTCCCCGCTCGCTTGCCCAATATTCTGTTAAATGGTGGCAGTGGCATCGCGGTCGGTATGGCGACCGATATTCCACCCCATAATTTACGTGAAGTCGTACAAGCCTGTATTCATCTACTTGATCACCCTAAAGCAACCATTGAAAAACTTTGTGAATTCATCAAAGGCCCAGATTACCCAACAGAAGCAGAAATCATCACCTCTCCCAATGAAATTGCACATATGTACGAAACAGGTCGCGGCTCCATTCGCCTTCGCGCCTGCTTTGAAAGAGAGGATGATAATATCATTATCACTGCACTGCCCCATCAAGTTTCAGGTGCAAAGATACTGGAACAAATTGCAGCACAAATGCAGGCCAAAAAGCTGCCAATGGTCGAAGATTTGCGTGATGAATCCGACCATGAAAACCCAACACGCCTAGTGATCATTCCGCGTTCAAACCGTATCAACAACATGGCGTTGATGTCTCATCTCTTTGCCACGACGGACCTTGAACGCACCTATCGCGTCAACATGAATATTATTGGCACAGACCAACGCCCTCGGGTCAAAAGTCTGTTGAATATTCTGAACGAATGGCTGGCATATCGTACAGATACCGTTCGTCGTCGCCTCCAGTTTCGTCTGGATAAAATTCTGAAACGGCTGCATATTCTGGATGGTTTGCTGATCGCCTTTCTGAATATTGATGAAGTGATCGCCATCATCCGTGAAGAAGATAAGCCCAAACCTGTTTTGATGGCTCGCTTTGATATCAGTGACATACAAGCAGAAGCAGTTTTAGAGCTCAAACTGCGTCATTTGGCAAAGCTGGAAGAGATGAAAATTCGTGGAGAACAGGAAGAGTTGGCCAAAGAACGTGATTCATTAGAAAAAATACTTGGCTCTAGTCGTCGCCTGAAAACTTTGATTCGCAAAGAGCTCAGCGCCGATGCTGAAAAATATGGCGATGCCAGACGCTCGCCCATTATGGTTCGTACAGCCGCACGAGCATTGGATGAAAGCTCACTGATTTCCAGTGAAGCTGTGACCGTAATATTGTCAGAAAAAGGTTGGGTACGTGCGGCTAAAGGCCATGAAATCGACCCGATCCAATTAAACTATAAATCGGGTGATGGTTATCTCACTTCAGTGCAAGGGCGTAGTAATCAACAAGCTGTTTTCTTCGATTCAACCGGTCGAAGTTATACACTGCCCACTCACACATTGCCGTCTGCCCGAAGTCAGGGAGAGCCCCTGACCGGACGATTCAACCTACCCAATGAAGCAACCTTCAATACATTACTCATCGGTGACCCTGATGACTATTATCTGCTCACTTCAGATGCGGGTTATGGTTTTATCACAAAGCTGGGCAACACACACTCCAAAAACAGAGCTGGAAAGGCGATGATTTCACTGCCAAAAAATGCAAAAATATTGCCACCCATTGCAGTGACATCACTCAACAACGACAAACTAGCAGCCATTACCAAGAGTGGAAAACTGCTCATATTTCCTGTTTCAGAGTTGCCTCAACTGGCCAAAGGTAAAGGCAATAAAATCATATCAATTCCAACCGCTAAAGCCGCCTCTCATGAAGAGTACGTTGTTGCAGTGGCTGTTATTCCTGAGAATCACCATCTCGTTATATATTCTGGCCAACGCCACTTCACACTCAAGGGTGGGGATATGGAGAACTATACAGGGGAACGGGGACGACGCGGACAATCACTGCCGCGGGGCTATCAGCGAGTGGATCGAGTTGATGTAAAAAACCCTGCAACACCATGATATGATCAAAAGCTTGTGCGCACTCCTAAGTTGGATGCTACAATTCGCCTGCTTTCATAACGCCCCGGTAGCTCAGCTGGATAGAGCAATTGCCTCCTAAGCGATAGGTCGGACGTTCAAATCGTCTCCGGGGCACCATAGTTCCTAAAATTCGAATAGCAGCCCTACAGAGTAAAATTTTCCACCAATATCCAACGATGACTCTTTGACTTTGCTTTTTTGCACTTCTAACACAAGATAGGTATTATCCAATCCGTATTCTTTTTGAGCGTTATACGCTGCTGATTTATCTAATACATCCAGCAAAACCTGAATGCCTGCGCGTGCAGTATAACCATTCACCGTTCCACTAACAGATTCTTGATTCTTAATCGCCGTCTTGTAATAAACACGATTCAAGCCACCGCCTACATAGGGAACCACCCACTGCCCTTCATTAAATACGCCACGCAGCACAACAAACAAGCCAAGTGGAGCGTTTTCATAAAGTACATCACCACCGGATTTTCCGCTGATTGCTAAACTACCTTCACCTTTATCGCGTCGATAACCCACATCAATTCCGACTTCGACCTGTCGCAGCAACTTGTAGCCAAGAGATAAATTAAATTGACCCATTTTATCTTTGCCGTAAAAATCTTCCCATTTATCTAATGAAGGCTCAAAGTTTCCACCTTTAAGCTCAAAAGACCAGTGAGGCATACTGCTATTCGTTTGCGAAAAACCAACGGCAGGAAAAGTCACTAATAAAAAGAAAATAAACAACTTTTTCATGACATCACTCCAGTTCTTCTACTTGCCAGTTTGCCATGAATTGCTCCAGCCAATCATTCGCACTTAACAAAAACAGACTCCCTGCAACGACAGGGGTCAGCATAAGTTTTACCGTATGTTTAAGCAGTGCTGACTCACTTACAAAGCCAGCTAATGAAGGGCTGTAAGCGTAATACAAGCGAACAAAATCACGTCCAATATTATTGGTCAAAAGATACTGGTCACGAAAATTTCGTAATATTTTAACCTCTGTTGTGCCATAAGAGCCGTACGCCGCCGTTGCAATAAAGCAGCCTTCATCTGGTAAGTCGGGGTAAGCAGCTACTTTTTCAGGAATCCCTGTATTTTCAGAAGAAAGTTCACTTTCAAGCCCTTCGCCAATCACAATTGAAGCTTCATCTGAATAAGCACTTTCATTACTTGTATTGCCATACGCTTTCACTGCAACATAATACGTTGTTTTTGCCAAAGCGCTAACAGCCACTTTATAGACCGTACCATTCTCCAAACCTGTCAATGTATATGAAGTCACGTTACCCACGCTCTCTTCATTTGCAGTCACATCAGTGAGCCCATAATAGATTTTATATCCCGTTGCACCCTCCACAGCAGACCAAGAAACTGTCAGGCGCTGATAACTTCCAGCCACTTTAATAAGCACAGGAACAGCAGGCTGAGTCGCCCCAGGTGATAAGCTATCCAAACTAATTTTAGTCACATCACCCACATCAATAGGTGATGTGCCTCCTGCCGCATCGTTACCATCATAAGGGGCGCCAGAACGATCTGAATCGTAATACACCTTGTACCCTGTCACCTTCGCTGATTGATTGGCCTTCCATGTAACACCAACCCCTAGGCTATCAACAACTGTTTTCAACTGAACACTATTAACTGGCAAAATGACGGAGTCTGCATAAGTGCCCGCCCAAGCACCTCTATTTTCACAAGGGGAATCTTTTTTCAGGTGAAAGTCACGAAGTTTGTAGTCACTGATTTCAGCGTCAACAAACAGTGGATCCTCCCCTGTAGTTGCACGACTGCCAAAATTTGTGTTTTTATTTGCAAAAAAACAGTTAGACGAGATGTTATCAGAAGATGTTCCGCTTATTGCCTCATCGTTTTTTACAAAAATATTATTTTCAACCTTAACTGTAGAAAAAGCTCGATCAATCGCAATTTTAGCCGCGTAAAAAGTATTATTAATAATATCTATATTATTTTGATCATCGGGAATATCGACCCCAACAGCATATGATCCGATATCAAACACATTATTAGTAATTTCAACATCGTTACTTTGCGTGACTTTTATTGCTGTCATTTCGATCGCAAAACCAATAAAAGTAAAATTACGGATATTGATATTTTCGACACGATCTACAGTTATAATAGATAAATCTTTGTCGCGTGCTCGCAGGAATGTTCGCGCTGTCTCTCTGCCTTTGAGCGTCACACCACTTTTTAGCGTAATACTTTCATTATAAGTTCCGGGTTCAACGATAATCGTATCACCATCCACTGCATTGTCGACGGCTAGTTGAATCGTTTGATAATCCTTCGGCACACTGATGTCTTCTGCACTCTGTGCCGTGCTCATGCCCCACACAGTCATAACTGCAATCATTCCAACAAAAAACCTTCTATTCAATGTCACTCGATCACTCCTGATTCACCTTGATTTTTTTGAACAGCATAACGTTTTAAATAGCATCCAATCAAATGCATCGCCCGGATCTGTTTTTCGACCCGATGCAATATCACTGTGCCCAACAATATGTTCTTTTGATAATGTTGCATAGGTATCAAAAAGATAGCCAATTACTTTTGCTAATACCTGATACTGAGCCATATCATAAGGCAAATCATCTACACCCTCCAGTTCAATTCCAATCGAAAAATCATTACATCTTGAACGTCCCTGATAATAGGATTCTCCTGCATGCCAAGCACGTTTATCAAAAGGAACAAACTGGGTCAAAGAACCGTCACGGCGAATCAACAGATGCGCTGAAACACGTAAATTACAGACCTGAGCGAAAAAAGGGTGGTCATCAGGATTCAGGCAATTCGTAAATAGTGCTTCTATATGAGAACCACCATATTCATTAGGTGGCAAACTGATCCCGTGCACCACAATCAGATCAGGTTGCATATCTGCGGGTCTTTCATCACAATTAGGCGATTCAACGCGCTTAACCCTGTTTAACCAACCATTTTCAATCATCAACTGAACCCTTTCTCATGCCTGAATTACCTGAAGTTGAAACAACCTGCCGAGGCATCGCTCCTCATATCATAGAAAAAAAAGTAAAAAAGATTATCATTCGTAATGCACAATTACGCTACCCGATTCCAGAGAATCTGCCTCAAGATTTGACCGGACAAACCATTAATCAAGTCACTCGACGAGGAAAATATATTCTACTTCATTCCGATACGGGTGTCGCAATCATCCATTTGGGAATGTCCGGAACTTTACGTATTGTTGAGTCTGAAACAGGCGCTGAAAAGCATGACCATGTGGATATTATTTTTGATCATGGAAAGTGCTTGCGCCTGCGTGACCCAAGACGATTCGGCTGTCTGTTATGGACTCCAACAGACCCACTGCAACACAGATTACTCAAACCACTCGGCCCTGAGCCGTTGTCAGGAAACTTTAATGGAAGTTATCTTTACAACCTTTCCCGTAAACGAACTGTTGCAATCAAACAGTTTATTATGAACAGCCACATCGTGGTTGGTGTCGGAAACATTTACGCCAGTGAAGCACTGTTTCAAGCAAGCATTAACCCCAAACGGCAAGCGGGTCAAGTTTCACTCAAGCGTTATCAAACACTGATCATCGCTATACAAGATGTATTAAGTCGAGCCATCAGCCAAGGCGGAACAACGTTGCGTGACTTTTATAATAGTGAAGGTAAGCCTGGATATTTTCAGCAAAAATTAAATGTTTATGGGCGAGACAATCAACCTTGTCACCACTGCAACACACCTATACTCAAAATTCAGCAAGGTCAACGTGCGACCTATTATTGCAAACAGTGTCAGCAATAATATTTATAAAATGCCTCTGTCACATTGTTTTACACTTTCAAGTTCAGTGAGACTCCCTTTTCAACCTAACCTCTTTAATTATTTATAAAACCCTCGAACTGGCACTCAAATTGCTCTTCCTGAAACAACAATTAATTTTTACTTTAACTCTCAAGGAAACCCTAAGTCTGATTCACTTTAGGTCGAGCTAACATTGATATATTCAGCAACGCCATAAATTGTGAAAAATTAAAATTCATAATTTATAAGGTTACTGAGCCTATCAAGGTAAATAAACCATGGCTCAAACAGCCCTTAAAAACCCCACTCTTCGTTGCGGCTTGATGAACACGCGGGACTTTGAACGCCGCACCGATACAAACCGACGTAAAAAAACCACCCCACCACTCTTTATTGGAAGGCATCGAGGTCGACGAATTCAAGGAAGGCGCGATGGTGAATATGTCAACAGCTATGTTGATCGCTATGAACCCAGCTTTTTCTTTATAGCAATTGGTATCGCTCTATTTTCATGCTTTGATGCTTTTTTCACCCTTCAATTGTTGCAACAGGGCAAAGCCGTCGAAGCCAACCCAGTCATGCTGCACTTTATTGAAATGGGTCTTTATCCCTTTCTTATCGCCAAAATAGTACTCACATCAAGCTCTTTACTATTTTTGGTCGTACACAAAAACTTTCATATTAAGACAGTCTCTGTCTCAAAAATTATTTATGTTTTTTTTATTGCTTACACACTGCTGATTATTTACGAAATAACTCTGATTTCCATTATTTGATTTGTACTTAAACAAGACCGGCAAGGAGCCATCAACAATAACCATAGGCTCTAAACATGACTCAACGTAATACATTGCATACACTTCTGCTACTCACTGCCAGCTTTATATTTTCCGGAGCAAATGATGCTTTTGCACAAACAATCCCAAAAGACAAAGTGAAACACGCCACAGTATCTATTGTGATTGGAGTCGTAACTTACGATTTTTACCGAAAGAACACACAGCTCACAGACAACCAAGCCAAGCTGGCCGCTTTTGCTGCAACACTGGCAGTCGGTGCTGTCAAAGAGCTTTCAGATCGTGAATTTAGCTGGGAAGATATGGCTGCAAACACCATTGGTACAGGGCTTGGAATTAATATTGAATTTTAAGGATGGGGCGTTGTATTGCTCACCTTTTCAGGTGCTCTCCAGAATTCATTCAACTCAAAAGAGCTGGATTTAAGCGATTGAAAGTCTTGCACCCAGATAGCCATTGAACTTCCACTATCATCGCTCTGTGCAATGCCATAATCACCCGTAATATTACTCTCGACTTGTTTTGCTTCACCCCAACCCGCATCTGAGATATGGGAATTACTCCAAAGGGAGTAGCCGCTATTATCACGTTGAGACCACAGGACTGTACTATGGCCTGCCTTATTTGAGGCAATACGTGGAGATATTTTGATATCACTATTTTTAGTATTAACAATCTCAATAGGACTCCATTTCTCATCAACGGTATAATGACTCGCTAGAATATTAGAATCTACGCCATCTGAGCTATGCCATACGGCAACAGTGTGGCCATCACTGCCTTCAGATGCGATTCGCACACTGCCTAGATAATCACTACCCGATGACTCTATAGGCTCCGCCATACCCCAACCACTCACAGAGGTGTAGTGATTACTCCAAATAACTTTAGTGATACCTTCCTGCACCCACACAACGGTTGCATTCCCCAAATGATCCGATGTTATTTGTACACTATGCATACCCCCATTATTGTCACTTTCAATCAGCGTGGCATGACCCCAACCTTCATCAAGTGTGTACTGATTCGCTAAAATATTATCCCGAGCACCATCAAATTGCTGCCACACCGCGAGCACACTGCCATTATTAAAAGCGGTCATCTGCACACTCTTTGCATTGCCTATGTCATCTGTTTCAATACGTTTGATACCCCCCCAGCCACCGGCATTCACCGAATATGGACGTGCCCAGATATCAATACGCATATCGTAAGGAGAAATACCTTCAATGACTTCTTGCTGCTGCCAAGCCACAACTGCACGACCAACACCATTCATAACAATTTTCGGCATATTGACAGCAATCAACTGACCTTCCTGCTGACCTGCAATATACTCAGCAGAATTCCAGCCTGATTCCAAATCATAATAAGCCCCCCATATTTCACTTGCCGCTGAATTTTCTTTACTCACTTGAATCCATACAGCGACGGCATTGCCCTCATTATCCACAGCGATTTGAGGCGCAGCAGAAATTTCTTGTTCACTCACTCCAATAATCTGTGCAGTCTCCCAACCAGAGCCGACAAAGCGATTCGCCCAGATATATGTAGGGCTGCCTACTTTATACTCCTCCCATACAGAATAATATTGAGAAGCAATACTGCTTTTCATTTGAGAAAAAGAGAGGCGACCATTAATTGGAGGTAGAGAAAGTTCACTTTTTTTCTCAGCGGAAACATCAATAACACCGGCATTTGTGGTACTCGCCTGCTCAGTCGAATCACTTTCATTTTCTTCAGTGTGACTACCTACACTGCTTCCACTCGTAAAAATGTCTTTATTTGTATTTTTACACGATGTCAACAACATAAGAACAAACAAAAAGGGCAAAAAAATTGGCATTGCATTGAAAAACATAACATTATCCTTTCAATTTACAAGGTATTTATGTGCGAATAAATACACTAACACCCTACACCCTATCGCCCAAAAGTCCACAATTTGAGCGCCTTAAAACATAAAACGAATTTATGAATTTTTCGGGTTATAATCGCCTGCTTTTTTACTGTTGCAAGGGGATATCTCACATGGCGACTTACAGTACCAACGAATTTCGCTCAGGACTTAAAATAATGATGGGCGCTGACCCCTGCGTTATTGTTGAAAATCAATTTGTAAAACCTGGCAAGGGACAAGCGTTCAGCCGAGTTAAATTGCGCAATCTAAAAACAGGCCGTACTGTCGAGCGAACATTTAAATCTGGCGAAAGTGTTGAGGCGGCTGATGTTATTGATATCAACATGGAGTTTCTCTATTCCGATGGTGAGTTTTGGCACTTTATGGATCAGGAAAGTTTTGAGCAATATGCCGCTGATGTGAATGCTGTCGGTGATGCTGCCAAGTGGATAAAAGGCCAAGAAGTTTGCGTAGTGACATTATGGAATGGTAATCCGCTCAGTATAGCAGCGCCCAACTTTGTAGAGTTGACTATCACAGAAACAGACCCAGGTGAGCGCGGTGATACATCCGGTGGCGGTGGTAAACCTGCAACGCTAGAGACAGGCGCAGTTGTACGCGTGCCACTTTTTGTACCGCAAGATGAGTTAGTTAAAGTCGATACCCGCACTGGAGAGTATGTGGGGCGTGTTAAAAAATAACCTTCTATATGAATGAAAACTCAGAAACAGACTGGTGCCCGACTGTAAGCCTGCCTACTCTGCAGTCACGAGCGCAGTTACTCGCAACAATTCGAAGTTTTTTTGCTCAGCGCCATGTGATGGAAGTGGAAACACCACTGCTTTCAGCAGCGGCTTCCACCGACCCACACTTGACTATTTTTAAAACAAACTACCTTGGACCCAGCGCACCGCAAGGTCAGAGCCATTATTTAACGACATCCCCTGAGTTTGCCATGAAGCGTTTGCTCGCTGCGGGTTCAGGTGCAATTTATCAAATATGTAAAGCATTCAGAAATGAAGAGTCTGGGCAACATCATAATCCTGAATTTACTCTATTGGAGTGGTATCGCCCAGGGTTTGATCACCGCCAACTCATGGATGAAGTTGAAAGTTTGGTCGGCCAGCTGCTTAATATTAAGAGCTTTGAACGATTAAGCTATCAAACACTATTCAAACAAAATATTGACATTAATCCATTCACAGATTCAGTTTGCTCATTACGCCATTGTGCTGAAACACATGGCATTAATTTATCCTACGATTTAAGCGCTGATGATCGTGATGGCTGGCTCACTCTACTCATGACACACCTGATTGAGCCAGAACTAGGTCAAAAAATGCCTGTTTTTATTTATGACTACCCTGCATCACAAGCAATGTTGGCTCGCATTAGAAATGATAATCCACCTGTCGCCGAACGCTTTGAGCTTTATTATAAAGGCGTAGAACTGGCGAATGGATTTCATGAATTAGCTGATGCTAACGAGCAGGCTCGAAGGTTTTCGATTGATATTGAAAGTCGAAAAAAGGCAGGTTTGCCCGTGATTCCAATGGACGAAAATTTAATTTCAGCACTTCATGCAGGCTTTCCTGACTGTGCGGGTGTTGCTCTGGGAATTGATCGGTTATTGATGTTAATAACAAAAGAGAATCATATCAGTGATGTGATTGCTTTTCCGATATCTCGGGCATAAAAAAACCTCGCTGGGTAAGTATTTACCCAGCGAGGCCTTTTTTCAATCAAGCATTATTTATTTCTTAGCGTTACGCTCTTTAACTTCTTTCACAACTTCCTCCGCCACATTTTTAGGGCAAGGCAAATAATGTGAGAATTCCATAGAGAACTGTCCACGGCCTGAGGTCATCGTACGTAAATCACCGATGTAACCGAACATTTCGCTTAGTGGAACATCCGCTTTAATACGCACACCGCTGACACCCGCATCTTGAGACTTGATCATTCCACGACGACGATTCAAATCGCCAATCACATCACCCACATGATCGTCTGGAGTGAACACATCAACTTTCATGATCGGCTCAATCAGTTGTGGGCCTGCTTTAGGGATTGATTGACGGAAAGCGCCTCTTGCTGCAATTTCAAATGCAACCGCAGAAGAGTCAACTGCATGGTAAGCACCGTCTGTTAATGTGATTTGCAGATCAAGCACAGGGAACCCTGCCAACACGCCTTGATCCAGCATGGATTTGAAGCCCTTCTCAACTGCCGGCCAGAATTCGCGAGGAACATTACCACCGGTCACTTTGGACGCAAATACGAAACCTGTACCTGGCTCACCTGGCTCAATAATATAATCAATTTTACCAAATTGACCTGAGCCACCCGACTGTTTCTTGTGTGTGTAACTATCATCAACCAATTTAGTAATGGTTTCACGATAAGCCACCTGCGGCTTACCCACTTCCAGCTCAACCCCGTGAGTACGCTTAAGAATATCGACTTTAATATCAAGATGCAGTTCACCCATTCCTTTCAAAATGGTCTCACCACTATCTTCATCAGTCTCAACACGGAAAGAGGGATCTTCCTGAATCATTTTACCCAAAGCGACACCCATTTTTTCAGAGCCGCCTTTATCTTTAGGAGAGACCGCAATTGAGATAACAGGATCAGGGAAAACCATAGGCTCCAATGTGGCTGGGAACTTTGGATCACAAAGTGTGTGACCTGTTTGAACATTCTTCATGCCTACGATGGCAACGATATCACCCGCTTGAGCTGAATCCAGCTCCTCACGTGAATCGGCATGCATCTCAACAATTCGGCCAATACGTTCTGTTTTACCCGTGAAGGTATTAAGGATAGTGGTTCCTTTCGCTAGTTTACCTGAGTAAATACGGATAAAAGTCAACGCGCCGTAACGGTCATCCATGATTTTGAACGCCAGAGCTCGAAATGGCTTATCCACATCAACGATCGCAAACTCACCCGTTTCATTGCCTTCTTCATCCACTTCAGGTTGTGGCTTGACGTCTGTTGGACATGGCAGGTAATCAACAACAGCATTAAGAACTAACTGAACGCCTTTGTTTTTAAATGAAGAGCCACAGTATGTTGGGAAGAAGTCGAGTTTGATTGTACCTTTACGGATACAGCGCTTGATGGTCTCCATATCAGGCTCTTCACCTTCAAGGTATATTTCCATCGCGCCATCTTCTTGTTCAACGGCTGTTTCAATCAGTTTTTCACGCCACATTTCGACGTCATCAACCATATCAGCAGGCACATCTTTGACCTCATAATTCAGTGGATCACCTGAATCATCCCAGACCCATGCTTTACGTGTGAGCAGATCAACAACCCCAGAGAACTCATCTTCGATACCAATCGGCAGAACCATCACTAATGGCTTAGCACCAAGAACGTCTTCAACCTGTTTGACAACACGATAAAAATCAGCGCCTATACGATCCATTTTATTAATGTAGATGACTCGTGACACTTCAGAGTCATTCGCATAGCGCCAGTTGGTTTCAGATTGAGGTTCAACCCCGCCTGAAGCACAGAAGACACCCACGCCACCGTCAAGAACTTTAAGTGAGCGATATACTTCAATAGTGAAGTCAACATGACCTGGCGTATCAATAATATTTAAGCGATGGTCATTCCAGATACAAGTCGTTGCTGCTGACTGAATGGTAATGCCGCGCTCTTGCTCCTGATCCATGAAATCTGTTGTGGCTGCGCCATCATGCACTTCACCGATTTTATGGATTTTTCCGGTCAGTTTCAGAATTCGTTCAGTCGTTGTTGTTTTTCCGGCATCAACGTGAGCGAAAATACCGATGTTTCTGTAATGAGATAAGTCTGCCATGTTTTTACTCTAATTCAATTTGGGCGCAGAAATTTGCTGGGTTAGATTCAAAAGGGCGATAGTCTAACCTAAAATGATCCATAAATAACGTTGAAATGAAAAAATATGGAAATATCCTGTTATTTCACAGAAAGCGAATGCAAAAAAGAGTTAAAGACTGGAAGGTTTAAAGAAAAAAGCGATAATGTTTTTTTGATAATTGAATTAAAGTTTTTGGTTACCAAGCGACCTGCCAAGTAACCAAAAACAGCGACTCAACAATTCAAAAGCTCATTGCAAAATTAGCAACAACGTATACAGCTAGTATACCAAAACCAGCCCATAAAACCTTTAAAATATTAGCCAGTAAATTTAAATCTTTGATGTCTTCTATATTTTCTATAGCGACGGCATCCCGCCCCTCACCATCAAGATTGCTTTTGATATTTCTTGCATGCTCCATAGTCCTACCTCTTTTTCTAGTTAAGAAAATAACAGATGTATTCGACTTACACCCTGATAAATTATAGCCGAAAGCACATTATACAAATTACTGACCCTTTTTTCGAGTGCTATTTTTCTAGACACTCCACAACAGGATCACCAGCCTACTTAATTTTAAACAAAATAATCAATTTTCCCATCTACCATCATAGCCGAATTTGACAATACTGACACCGTCTCTTCCTCGGACTCGGGTCCATCGTCACCTGCATGAGCCTCATTATCGGCAAAAAGCTCTTCCCCATGCCCTCTTGACCGTTCCTTTTGATCGCCAAAAGCATGCTGTGAAATATTGACATTATCTAAACGCAACAGTTGTTCAGAAAACATATCCCGCAGCCTGGGAACGGCAGCTTCAATCGCTTCTCGTACTTGTGAATGAGTCGAATTAAAAAGGACATCAACCTGCTCATTTTTAATTTGAATACGGACTTCTACCGGCCCCAGATCTACAGGATTAAGGCGTAAACTAACCATTTTTATATCTTTACTAACCATCCATGCCATTCGATTACTTAACTCATCACCCCACGCTTCATAATCACTGACGGAGGGGGCAAGGGTTGCATTTAAAGTGGTGGTGGGTGCTGCCGTTGTTCTTAACGAAGGCGATAAATAACCCGTCGCTAATGACACAGTTAATCCAGTGTCACCACGGACAGATTTTGCATCTGTATCTAAATAGACCTGACTTTTTCGGTTTAATTCAGTCTGAATTAATTCAGAAGGTATCTCTGCCATCTCTTCCTCAGAAAAGTTTGCATCTATCTCTTCAAGAATAACTTCTGTAGTTTCAGTCAGAACATTAACAGGTTTACTATTAAGTACGACAGGCGGCTGAAGGGCTTTAGTATCTAATGGTGAAAGTACAGACTGCACAGATAAGAGTATGGCTGGAGTTGTTGACATGACATTTGAATTTATAAATTCATCCGACCGCAGCAATTCAAGCGCTTCTTCATTTAGCTGTACTATTTCAGAAGAGTCAGAGCCAGCGTCAGCATCTTTAACTACAGGTAAATTTTTGCCGCTTTCTGGCAATGTTTGCTCAACGACATTCTGCTCGCTAATATTAAACTCCTGCTGTAATTGTTGAAAAAACTCATCATTACCGGCAAACTCTAATAAAGGGCTATTTTGCAAGCTCATGCTTGAAATAGAATTTTTTGATGAATCAGCTGAGATTTGTGGTGTCAACTGCAACAACTCTAAATTCATAGTTAATCTCCATAGTTTTAAAAACACCTGCAAGAGACGTGCCCTTGCAATAGAAACAGCCTCAAAATATTTTGTAATTTTTAAAATTCAGGAATAACTAAAAAGAAGACCTTAATTATAATGGTGACTCAAAAAGGACAAGTTGAGATAAAAACCCCTTCATTAATAGAGTATCCAGACTTCGACTTTGATACTCACCCTCTGAAAGTTGAACAATGGATTGCAGAGCTTCCTCTCTCCAACACAGGCGAAACGGCTCGATTAATCTTTAACACATTAACCAAGCTGAATCGCCACCCGATTCCAATTAAAAATAGAGTGAAAATTCTGGAGATTTTTCGCCCCGTAGTTAGCTGTTTACTAAAAACAATACATAAACATTTTTTTAGTTCGACCACTCCAATCACAGCAAAAAATAAAACGGTCGCCCACCTGGTACGTTCATTACAAGAAGAGATGGCTAATGGATATAAAATAGTCATTATGGATAGTTTAAATCCAGAAAATTCATACCCAGACCCTAAAATCCAGACAATGGTTGCTCACCGTGCTCTCTATTACCTGGGCGGCATGCTCTTTACTTCGTACCAGGTATATATGCCACCTCCCGCAGGAGTATGGCGTGACACCCATCAAGTATTTCATTTTTCTGAGCAGTTCAACCTGTTTCATAACACAGTCAATGATACAGAAAATGACCTGACTCCATGGAGCTCTATACTCGACGCATACAAAAAAATTGCACTATTTGCACTGGCTGACCCTTATCATTTATCTCAATATGACATGAAAAAGCTGCGTACGACTCTCTCTCTATGGGCGAGCTCTTGCCAATTGACCCAATATTCAGACTCATTCAGCCAGTCAGACACTATACTCATTAATCCTGATGGTGATTTGCCTCCATCCAAAAAAGTACAACTGGATGAAAAGCAAACTGTGCGATATCGAAGCCTAGATACAACAGAAGCATTACATAAAATCAGAAGAGACTTATCCCGAACTAGTGAAAAAAAAATCATCCGGCAAAAAAATCAAAGCCGCCTGTCTTCCAGCTTACTAACCCATTTATTAAATGCGTGGAGTCCAGCCATTAAACAGCGCTCTGCACGTAAAAATCGAGAAGCAACCCTAAACGGAGCCTTTGGTCTAGATGCCGTTCACTATTTTGTTAATGGTAACAAAAACTCTTTTGCGCGAAACTCGGAGACAAACGAAAAAAACTCACTCTTCCATTCAACTCGTTTTACTGTCTCTAATGTCACTCCAAAAGGAGTAACAAATCTAGATTCTATTAATCTTTGGGAACTTAACCACCCCCACCCTGTTAACACAGAGCTTGATGATAAAGAGTTGCTCCCTACAAATATTGATCAGTTACCAAAACTCACCTCAGAAGATCATCAGGCATACTACACAGATCACTGTATTGTAATGAATGAAAGTGCTGGAGGGCTCTGTGTTCAACTACCAAAAGAGAGTCCACCATTAATTCATATCGGTGAATTATTGTGCCTTCAAGACGCGCTGAAGCAAACAGATAATTGGGTCGTTGGAGTCGTTCGGTGGATCAAAAATTCTAAAGACGAGATCGTTAAAATTGGCGTGCAACTTTTATCGCCTTCTGCTGAAGCGGTTGCTCTCTCAACTTATTGTGATATTAATACCAAACCGGAAAGTAAGCAAAAAGATTACGTCAGAGCCCTGCTTTTACCCGAAATAAAAACGCTCAAACAATCCCGAAGCTTGCTCACTCGAGTCAACTGCTATCAATCAGGCTCTATTGTAAGTTTACTTGAAGATAATATAGAGAAACGATACACGCTACTGACAATGATAGAAGATGCATATGGTTACAACCGTTTCGAAGTCACCCCACATACTTCTGAAAAAGTAAGGGTGAACATCAATCCACCCTAACAGTGATTATCTCATTGAACGTAATGCTGCAATACGTTCATCCAGCGGTGGATGACTCATAAACAAGCGCTTAATTCCTCCACTCGATTTATTGGATATTGCCAATGCGGCCATTTGGTCAGGTAAATGAGCTTCATTAATACCTGACTTCAAGCGCTCCAGTGCCGAAGCCATCGCTGCTGGGCTGGTTAATGCAGCGCCCCCTTCATCGGCACGAAACTCACGCTTCCGGCTAAACCAGTGCACAATAGTTGAAGCCAGTATTCCCAAAACCAATTCTGCTGCAATACTTGTTACCCAGTATGCGACACCATGCCCCTGTTCATTTTTGAAAACAACACGATCAACCGTATGGCCTACAATTCGAGCTAGAAAAATAACAAAAGTATTAACAACACCCTGAATCAGTGCCAATGTCACCATATCACCATTCGCAACATGACTGACCTCATGTGCCAATACAGCTTCCACTTCCTCTTGAGTCATATTTTGCATCAGGCCAGTACTCACCGCGACCAATGCCTTGTTTTTATTCATACCCGTTGCAAATGCGTTCATATCTGGAGCATCATAAATCGCAACTTCGGGCATTTTTATGCCCGCACGTTCTGCTTGATGGCGAACAGTTTCCACTAACCAGCGCTCCGTTTCATTGCTTGGATTTTCAATCACCTGAGCACCCGTCATTCGCTTGGCCGTCCATTTTGAAATAGCCAGTGAAATAAAAGCACCGCCCATACCAAAGATTGCAGCAAAAACCAGTAAATTACCTAAATTAAGGTCACTGCCATTTTCATGAAGAATTTGATCAACCCCCAACAACCTAAGGGTAATACTCAACACAATCATTACGGCAATATTTGTCACCAAAAATAGTGCGATACGCTTCATAAAAAAACTCCAAAAAATTTAGTATTAGATCGTCATATTATGGGGTAAATAAGATAAATTACAAGAATACTCATAATAAACTCATAATCTTGAACGAACAAAGCACCATGAGCTATAAGTAATAAAACCTACCATACCATTAACTCTTACCACAACAAGATTTAACCCCAAATTTTTTCAAGATAGTTTCCATCAAACACCACTGTGTGATGCCTGATTGAAATAGATTCGCTCCCACAAACAAGGTGAACCATAACCATGTAGGCTCACTTAATACCACGCCGTTATAGAGGCTTGAAAGCACCACGGAAAGCATAATAAAAAAGCCTGCAATAATATGAATAATTCGGTCAGTTGTCATAATAATCTCCTGATTAATTTCTTGGGTTAGTTAGCACTTCTCTTCTGGAAAAGGTTTGTCTTTTTGCCATAAATAATAGATCACTGGGACGATAAACAGCGTCAAGATCGTCGCGGCCAATGTGCCAAAAGCCATTGAAACACCCAGCCCTCCAAACACAGGGTCGCTGATCATGATGGATGTACCCGCAATTACCGCCAATGCCGTCAGCAATATAGGCCGGGCACGCGCAGCCCCAGACTCCAATACCGCATCACGAACAGAGTGCCCTTTTTTCCGATAGTCCAGAATGAAATCAATCAGCAACGTTGAATTTCGCACAACAATCCCAGCCAGCGCAATCATTCCAATCATTGATGTCGCCGTGAACGGCTGCCCCGTGATCATATGCCCCGGAAAAATCCCAATCATCGTCAATGCCGTCGGTGCGATCACTAACATGGGCAGCATAAATTGCCCATAATATGCGACCATTAGAAGATAAATCAGCACCAGTGCGACAATAAATGCTGCGCCCATGTCACGGAACACATCCAGCGTCAGTCGCATTTCGCCATCCCATAACATGTGATAACCAAACGTATTATCAGGTGCGGTATCAGTAAAGCGCATGCCACCTGTTTTTAAAATGACTCCTGGCACGACCTCCTGACCATCCAGAATGCCATCCATTTCAAGCAACGGATAAACCTGAGAGCCTTGCCTGGTTTCACCCGAAACATAAGTGACAGGGTGAGCATCTTTACTATAAATAGGTTTCGCTGCGATCACTTCTTGAATTGTTGCAATCGTGGAAAGTGAGACCGGCCCATTTTTTCCCGACACATAAATACGGTTCAAATCCGATGGCTGAACCCGATACTCACGCGGCAGACGCACATTAATCCGTACCGGATAACGTGCCTCATCCACATGAATCGCGCCGATATCGTAACCACTCAAGAAATCACGTAACACTTGTGAGACCTGAGCCGTTGCAATGCCTAAACGTGCGGCTTTCTCTTTATTCACATCAATACGAAATTCAACTTGATCATCACCCACGGAATCATCGACATCGACAACGTCATAAGTCTGCTCAAACTGCTTTCTGACTTGCTTGGCAATTTCACGCTGAGTCTCGTAATCCGGCCCATAAATTTCAGCTAACAGTGTCGCGCGAACGGGAGGCCCGGGGGGGTCTTCAACCAGCTTAATACTCGCTGCGGGATATTTTTCATAGACATCCGCCAAACGCTCACGCAACTCGATAACAATGCGGTCTGACTTAATGGCTCGCTCTGACTTATCCACCAAATTAACCCGAATTTCAGCCAGATGAGCCCCTTGGCGAAAGGTTGCACCACGTAAGATTCCATTAAAATCAATCGGCCCCGTTTGTCCGACAAAGGTTTCATAGTCCGTCACCATCGCATGACTGCGCAGAACATCCGCAACATCTCGCGCCACGGCATCAGTGTTTTCCAGCGCTGTGCCTTCAGGCATATCAATCACAATATTAAAGGTATTTTTATTGCCCTTGGGTAACATTTTCAGCTCAACGGTACCCATCGTCATCGGCCCATTGACTCCGCCAGGGCGGAAAAATTGCCAAACAGGTTGCCACATCGAAGCCACAAATAAAATAACCACCACGACCCAGAAAGTACGTCGAATCACTGGGCGATCAATCAATGGTTTTGTAATACGCATGTAGGTGCGATAAACCCAGTCTTTCGGATCTTCGTCTTTCTCTTCCATCGTGGGCTCTGGCATTTTGCAGGGCAACCAGCGCTGAGCAATCCATGGCGTTAACATGTATGCAATCACTAGCGAAGCCGCCATAGCCACGGGCGTATTAAACGGAATCGGCCCCATGTATGGCCCCATCATTCCGGTCACAAATGCCATCGGGATAAAAGCCAAAATCACCGCAATGGTTGCAATAATCGTCGGCTTGCCTGTCTCATTCGTCGCAACAATGATAGCGGCCGCTTTTTCAGAAACAGAGAGCGCTTTTTTATGCAGGTGACGGTGAATATTTTCAATCACCACAATCGCATCATCGACAAGCAATCCCAATGCTAAAATCAGGGAAAAAAGTGTAATTCGGTTAATTGTCTGATCGGCAAGCAGGCCCACGGCGAGCACGACAAACAGAATCAACGGAATATTCATGGTAACAATCGTTGCTTCACGCCAGCCCAGAAATAGCATCATGATGATTACAATCGAAACAATCGCAACGGCCAGATGTTCAATCAGAACATTGACCGCATCGTCCGCCTGCTTTCCAGAATCACGCGTAACATGAACCTGAACATTGTCAGGAATCAGGTCGCCCTTGAGTGTTTCAAGCTTTTCAAGAATTCGCTCGGTAACAAAAACGGCATTTGAGCCTCGCTTTTTGGCAAAGGTGATCGAAACCGCTGGAACCTCAGGCTCAGAGCTATGAACAACATGTTTGGAAGCCAGCCCAAAACCGATGCGATGCAACGTATCCATTTCTGCTGCCCCATCGGCAATATCTGCCACATCACGCAAGTAAACTGGGTTATTGCTCCACTCGCCAACAATCAAGCGTCCGACATCATCGGCTGTTTTCAAGTAACCATCGAGCCAGATTTTGGCGACACGGTTACCCCCGACCATATCACCCACCGGCCCACCAGCATTGGCACTGACAAGCACTTGCTTCAAGGTATCCAGTGGGATGCGATACGCGGCAAGGCGCGCAGGATCTAACGTAATACGAATTTCACGGTCTCGCCCACCAATGGTGTTCGCCACCGAAACACCTTCCAGTGGAATGATCTGCTCTTTGACTCGCTGCGCAAGCTGTTTCAGCAAGACTTCGTCCACTTCAGTCGATGACAGTGTGATCACTGAAACGGGCACTTCATCCACATCCAGCGGCTTGATCAAAGGCTGTGATGCCCCTGGCGGTATGCGATCCAGATTCTGCATGATACGGTCATAAAGCTTGACCAGACTGACTTCCTTATTCGCGCCCACTTCAAACATCACGGTGACCACACCCAGCGAATCCATCGCCATTCCATAGGTGTGCTCCACGCCCGTCATCTCTCGAAGCACCATTTCCAGCGGCCGAACCACAAGATTTTGCACCTCTTCGGGGCTGGCTCCCTGCATCTGTACAATCACATTCGCCGCAGGCACATCAATTTGCGGGTTTTCTTCGCGTGGCGTAACCATCAACGCCACCACGCCAATGATAAAAATCAGGGCGCTGATGATCGGTGTGATGTTCGACCCCATCGCCGCTTTACCCAAACGGCCTGCAATATTTAATTTTGGTTCTACATCAGCCATTGATTATTTCCCCTCAACAACTTGAAGACCACTTTTAATCTGTGGAAGTGAATCAAGATTCCGTACAATACGTTGCCCTGAGTTAAGGCCGACCACCACTTCAACGCCTTCAGCTTTATTTTGCCCCAAGCGCACCAGTCGATAACGTAAAATATTATTATCATCGGCCAGATAAATGGCGGTCATTCCATGGCTGTGTACGATACTTGATTCAGGAACTACCAACCCTTGACGTTGCCCGACGTTAAACACCACTTCCGCAAACATACCTGGATGAATCGCTTTATTGCTCGGCAGAGAAATCTTGACCAAAAATTGATACGAACCCGCATCTGCCGCCTGAACTACCTGCCTAACAGTCGCTATAACGGGTAATTCAATAGAAGCGATATGCAGCTCGACTGAACTCCCTATTTGAACATCAGACAGGTATTGCTCTGAAATATGTGTTTCAACGAGAAGATGAGACGGATCTTCTAAAACTAAAATCGGCATGCCAGGTGATGCAAGATCCCCACTGTTCATCTGTTTTTGAACAATCACACCACTGAGTGGCGCGCGCACTTCAGCATAGGTGAGCTGGTTGCGTGCCTGAGCCACTTTTGACTCGGCCACTTTGTAACGCAATTGTGTTTTATCAAACTGTTGCTGACTGATCGCACGCTCTGACAACAAGCTTTTAAAGCGATCCCGATCAGAGGTAGCATCTGCCAAATCAGCTTCGGCTTGTGCCAATGCCTGCTTGGCATCCACAGGATCAATACGAAACAGCACATCACCTTTTTTAACGCGCGTGCCTTCACGCACTTTAATACCACGAATATAACCCGACAACCTTGAGCTGATCGCGACCCGATGGTCTGATGTCACGATGCCGCTGGTGATGTATTCTGAAGCCAGATCGGTCGTTGCCACAGTATGCAGCTCTGCTTGGATGGTTTCAGGCGTTGTTTCAATCAGCGTCTCTTCAGGGTTTGAACAGCCTGTGATACCAGCAATAACTAAAGTGGCCACCATCATGGGCAACCACGCGTGATTCATAAAATAACGTTTCATTGAACAACCTCCGAAGTTAATTTTCCTGCGGCCATAAAGAGTGCAGCCTGAGCCAGAGTGACATCAAATCCAGCCCGAATATATTCGGCCCGAACAGAATCCGCTTGAGCTTGTGAGTTTAATAAATCTGTTGTATTTTCCAGCCCTTGATCATGGCGAAGGGTACGAATTCGCAGCGCTTCCTCTGCTTGGCTCAAAGCCTTCTGCCATGCTTCTCTTCGATATTTTGCTTCTGATAGCTGACGTGATGCTTCCATTACCTCTCGCCGAATCTGTTGCTGTTTATCCTGTAAACGGTAACGCAGTTGTGAGGTTTGAGCCGTCGCCACATCCAGTGCTGCTTTATCGGATCCGCCTGAAAACAGATTCCATTCAACTACACCGACCAGTGTTGTATTGCCATTTTCAATCGCCATTGAATCACTATTCCATGACTGCACGGCTTTAACCGCCACTTGGGGTTTGAAGGCAGAGCGCCGCTCAACGACTGTGCTTTGCGATGCTTTCATTTGCTCCTGCAACACCTTCAAGTCAGAGCGGTGCACGGAAGCCCATTGAACCCAATCAGCCACATCACTTTTATCAAACAGCACCTCAAGCTCAAAAGGCTCTAATGAAAATTGGGCTTCAAAATCCATACCTAACAAATCGCGCAATTGATCTTCCGCTCGTGCCCGTGCGTGCTTTGATTGAGTCAATGCAATATTGACATCTAATAGATGCACATCGGCATCCATCAAATCACTCGGAATAACCATCCCTTTTTCTAACAGTGCCTGTGTCGTTTTCTGGTGATTTTTTGCCGCTTGATATGCTTTTTGAGTCGCTGAAATTTGAGCTTCTGCTTGAAGAGTTTCGCCATACGCTTTGATCACTTCAAATATAATCTGCTGCTCTAACCCTTGTTTTGCCGCAATACTGGAGTTCGCGAATGCCGCCGCTCGCTGCCGACCCGCAGTAATCGCACCGCCGTTATAGATTGGAGCCGCAATTTCCAAGCGCGTTTGAAAATTTGTTATCGCATCGGGATTGTTTAGATTGTTTGGGTCAAAATCACTCGCAGAAATACGAGACTGTTCCAGCTTGCTACCAAAAGCCTGAAGTGGAGAGTTTGTTCGTGAAATTGTGCTGTAAGCAGTGATCTTCGGCCAGTGAGAACGCTCCGCACCCAGTGCCGTCAATTGAGCCGCATCCACCCTGGCCTGCTCTGCCGCAAGCAGATAGTTTTGACTGAGTGCCAGATCAACCGCTTGTTGAATAGTAAGCTTTTGCTCATTTGCTTGAGGTGCAAATGAAACAATAGAGAGCATGAGAATAAAAAAAGAAAACCGAAAATAATTAAACGTACACATTCAATAGCCCTGTCAAGTCATACTTAACACCACAATATTACATATAAATAATATTATCAAGTGTTAATGTTACTTGAATAATGACTGGGCACGAAGATATAAATTATAGATTTTATTTACAGCATATTTCCCATAGTCATGACAAACAAGCTCTAAAAAATAAGTAAAATATCATCATCTTATGGAATAAAACAGGGTAAATTAAAGAGCACTAAAATCTCAAAAAAATAACTTTACTTCATTTGGTTTTGAGTGTTTTCAACTTGTTTTAGCTTAATGTGAATAGCGGCTTTTGCCATTAGGTGTGCGCTAACGGGTGCGGTAATGAATAGGAAGACGGTAATTAAAATTTCATGCAGGCTTATGTCGTCTGTTTTGAAACTAAAGTACAGTGCCGAGGCGATTAACAGCGCCCCTACTCCTAAGGTTGTGGCTTTGGTTGAGCCATGCAGGCGCATGAAAAAATCAGGCAGTTTATATAGCCCTATTGAGCCCACTAGGGTAAAAAAGGCACCGATTAAGATAAGTGCAGATAAAATCCATTCAAACATGTTTTTTCCTTTTCAAATTGTCCCCTATGCTTTATAACGCTGAATAGAGGGGGGATAAAATTTTATACGATGTTTCTTCTTATGTTATTTATTTGTAACAACGGGTGTTGCGTTTATTCCATAATATCGCCACGAAGCAAATATTTACTTAAGCCAATGGTGCCTACAAAGCCCATTACGGCGATCAACAGTGCGGCTTCAAAATACAGCGCACTTTGAAAGTAAAGCCCGAGCAACACCAATAAGGCGATGGAGTTTATATATAGGGTGTCGAGCGCTAAAATACGGTCTGGCACGTCGGGCCCTTTTACTAGGCGTAAAAAGCTGAGCAATATGGCAACACTGACCATTGCAAACCCAATCAATAAAACGGTTTCTAACATGCTGTAAATACCTTTTTTAAGGGCGCTTCGTAGCGCGCTTTGATCTCTTTAATCGTTGCGGGAATGTCTTCAATGTGCAACGCATGAACCAACAGTTGTTTTCGGTCTTCAGTTAAGTCGCACGAAACCGTGCCGGGTGTCAGTGAAATGGTATTGGCTAACAAGCTAATGCCTAATGGCGTTTGGATGTCTAGGTTAATGTAAAAAAACCCAGGTTTTAGGTTTTCATTACGGCTTAAAATCAGTTTCGCAACCGCCATATTGGCCACCAGAATATCCCACAACACTACGCCTAAAAATTTTAACAGGGTTAAGGGCGCTTGAATGCGTATTTTTTCTGGCCAAAACCCTGAGGTGAACCAAGGAATGAAGATGGCTAAAATTAACCCAAGAACGATGTGTCCTGCCCCAACGGTGTTATTGAGCAGTAACCAAACGCCCCATAAAACAAGGGTTAGAATAGGATGAGGAAGAACTTTGTTGAATAACGTTTTCATTATTTATTTGCCTCCGTAACCATTGGGGTGGACAGTACGGCCTCGATGTAAGCAGCGCTGTTAAAGACTTGATGCGCGGTCGCTTCGGTAAACGCGGTAATGGGTTGTGCAAAAACCACCAAAATGGGACTGGATAACAGTAACCCAATGACCGCAATAAATGCCATTCGATTTAACGGTTCGCCACGTTCGGAGGAGGAAATCGACTCGTCGGATAACGTGCGGTAAAAAATCAATGACCCTGAACGTGCCATCGACAAGATGGTAATAAGCCCTGACACCAAAACCACGGTAATAATCACAGCAAACCATGAATCGTCTAAGGCGGCACTTAAAATCAAGACTTTACCAAAGAATCCAGACAAGGGGGGCATACCCGTCATAGCAATTGCACCAATCATAAAGACGGAACCAATCAAAATAGCATTGGGCATAAATGGCCCACTTTCAAATCGATCTTCATAGGCACCACGCCCTCTTAACACCACATCGGCCAATAAGAACATCGCCCCTGCAATTAAGGTGGAGTGAATGAGGTAGTAGAGCGTGGCGTTGAGTGCCTCGGCACTCATAAGCCCGACCCCGACCAATAAGGTAGCAACCGATGCCAAGACCAAATAGGCAACTTGCTCACGTAATCCGCGCGCGGCCATCACGCCCAGTGCCGCTAAAAATAGCGTGACTAAACCAAGCCCTAATACCCACGGTGCGTAGAAATAGGATAACTCACCTGCTTCACTGCCAAAAATGGTGCCATGAATTCGAATAATGGAGTAAATTCCCACTTTGGTCATAATCGCAAACAGAGCAGCAACGGGAGCCGAAGTATTGGCGTAAGCACTTGGCATCCACAAATACAGTGGGAACATGGCCGCTTTAACCCCAAACACCACTAATAATAATAACCCTGCGGCGGCAATTACGCCTAGGTCTTCTTGCGGCGCTACGGCTATTTTAGCCGCCATATCGGCAATATTAAGTGTTCCCAGTACGCCATACAGTGCGCCAACGGCAAATAAGAACAGGGTCGAGCCAACAAGGTTAATCACCACATAGTGCAAACCTGCTTTGGTTCGCAAACGTCCATTGCCGTGTAACAACAGTCCGTAAGAGGCCAGCAATAAGACCTCGAAAAAGACAAACAGATTGAACACATCGCCCGTTAAAAACGCGCCGTTTAACCCAAACAGTTGCAGTTGAAACAGAATATGAAAGTGCGCGCCTTTTTTATCGGTATCGGTGGTCATGGCGTACCACAGAGCTCCCACTGCCAGCAGTGAGGTAATTAAGACCATGAGTGCCGACAGACGATCCAGCACCAGAACAATCCCAAATGGTGCCGTCCAATTTCCGAGCAAATAGACCTGATATTGATCGGTAGAGGTGGCCAAAATAAGCGCAACACTCAACAACACCAGCCCAATCACGGCTAAGAAGCTGATGGCACGCTGTAGGCGAATGCCGCCCATGTGCGCCAAAATAAGAATAAAGCCTGTAATCAGGGGTAAAAAGACTGGCCAAGCGGTTAAGTGACTCATCTATTTGGCCTCCTTGTTTGATTCGGTATCCAAACCATCTACGTGATCGTTGCCGAGTTCGCCACGCGCTTTCAATGCCAGTACGATTAAAAAGGCGGTCATTCCAAAGGCGATAACAATGGCGGTGAGCACCAACGCTTGTGGTAAAGGGTCGCTGTATTGTGCCGCTTCGGCCGTTTTATCAATCACGGCGGGCAAGCCAACGGTTAAACGCCCCATGGCGAACAAAAAGATATTAACGGCATACGCCAGTAAGGTTAATCCCAACACCACAGGAAAAGTACGCGCCCGTAAAGTTAAGTACACACCCGTTGCGGTGAGCACACCGATTGCGAGAGAAATAAGCCACTCCATTAGTTTGTCTCCTGTTGCGACTTAAGCGCGGATGTAGGTTGAGTTGAGTCGTTTAAGTTGGGCTGTGTTTGGTGAGACTGGTTACTTAATTTACCAAGTTCAACCAAGCTCATGACGGTTGCACCCACCACGACTAAAAACACCCCTAAATCAAAGGCGATGGCACTGGCCACTTCAAACTTGCCTACCACTGGCCAATTTAAATAGGTAAATGCGGTGGTCATAAAGGGATAGCCCAGCCCCATTGCTACAAGTCCTGTAGCCGTGGCAATCAATAGACCAAACCCGATCACCCAGTGCATATCAAACTTAAGGCGGTCATTGGTCCACGCAATTCCGTTAGAGAGGTATTGCACAATTAAGGCCACGGCGGCAATTAAGCCTGCAATAAAACCACCACCGGGTAAGTTATGCCCGCGTAAGAAAATATAGATGGCAATCATCAGCATTAACGGCAACAACAAACGCGTTAGGGTTTGCATGATCTCAGGGTGGAGGTCGCGATTCCAAACGCGCCCAACACTGTCTTGGACGGGTGCGTGCAGTTTCATGCCTTGCAACATGGCAAAAATACCCAAGCCCGCTAAGGCCAGCACAACAATTTCACCGAGGGTATCGGTTCCTCTAAAGTCCACTAGAATCACGTTTACCACATTGGTTCCACCACCACCGGGTACGGAATTTAATAAGAAAAACTCTGAAATCGGTGCAAAATCACGTGTGAGCACCGCCATGGTCAACAGCGTTACCCCAACACCTGAGAGCAATGCAATGACAATATCTCGGCTTACACGTAAATCGCTGGTCTCTTTGGGGGTGGTTTGAGGTAAAAAGTACAACGCCAATAACAGTAAAACAACGGTTACGATTTCGACCGAAAGCTGTGTTAAGGCCAAATCTGGTGCGGAAAATTTAACAAAAATTAACGAAATAATTAACCCGACCACGCCCAACATCACCAAAGCAACTAAACGTTTTCGATGCCATGCCATAGTCAGCACACTGGCAACCATTAAGATCACAATGGCTAACAGGCTCACGCCATCCACGGGGAGCAACTCACGATCGCCGAACAGAGGGGCGGAGACCGTCGTAAACCCAATAAAGCCAGCCAATAACGCCGTCGCAATGACCCAGATGGTGGCGTTTTGCAATGAGCCTTTATCAAACGAACGCGTTACGCTGCTGGCAAAGGCACCCACGGCACCTAACACGGCATTAAAAATGATACGGGCATCCCAATGCGCCACACCAGATTCATGCCATTCAAATAAGCGTTTACGCATCGTATAAACCAATACACCCAACACCAATGCCACAAAACTCATTAACAATGGCAAGTTAAAGCCGTGCCAAATGGCTAAACTATATTCTGGCGGCGTGGTTTGGAGCGTGCCTGCCACTGCAATCGCTAAGATGGGGGCAACGGTAAACATTGGAATCATACCCACGGCTAAACAGACAATGACCAACAGGTCGACTGGAATTTTCATAAAACGTGGCGGCTCATGCGGTGTTTTAGGCAGATCGACTGGTTCACCATTAAAGAAAACATCGTGAATAAAACGTAGGGAGTAAGCAACCGAAAAAACCGCCGCAAACACCACTAAAATAGGAATCGCCCACGCCCAAACAGAGCTATCTGAGGCGGTGAGTGCTTGATCAAAAAACATCTCTTTACTCAAGAAACCATTTAAGAGTGGCACCCCTGCCATTGCGGCGGCGGCAATCATCGCCAATACGGCGGTATGCGGCATGTATTTAAACAAGCCATTAAGTCGCCGCATGTCACGCGTTCCGGTTTCGTGGTCAATAATACCCGCCACCATAAACAGCGAGGCCTTAAAGGTAGCGTGGTTAATAATATGAAAAATTGCCGCGACCGCAGCCAACTGAGTTCCAAAACCAAACAGGAGGGTAATTAACCCTAAATGACTGATAGTCGAGTACGCCAACAACCCTTTAATATCGTGTTGAAACAACGCAAAATAAGCCCCCAGTAAAAAGGTAATTAAGCCTGCCCCCCCTACTAACCAAGTCCACTCAGGCGTACCTGACAACACGGGAAAGAAACGCGCTAATAAGAAAATTCCCGCTTTTACCATCGTTGCGGAGTGCAAATACGCCGATACTGGCGTAGGAGCCGCCATCGCATGAGGCAACCAAAAGTGAAACGGAAACTGTGCCGACTTGGTAAACACACCCAATAAAATCAACACTAAAATAGGAAGGTATAAATCATGTCCACGAATCAACTCACCCGCCACCAACACATCGGTTAAGTTGTAGCTGCCCACCACGTGGCCTAGCAGCAACACACCCGCCAATAAGGCTAGGCCACCACCACCGGTAATCACTAAGGCCATGCGCGCGCCTGCACGAGCATCTTGACGGTGTTGCCAATAACTGATTAATAAGAAAGAGGTAAGTGAGGTCAACTCCCAAAAAACCACCATCTGAATCAAGTTTTCAGACAGAACAATTCCGAGCATGGAACCCATAAACATCAATAAATAGGCAAAAAATCGACCCATCGAATCTTTTTTAGATAAGTAGTAACGGGCGTAAATAATAACCAACAGACCAATGACTAAAATCAGCAACGCAAACAACAGCGCCAAACCGTCGAAACGGAATGCAAACTCCAGCCCAATGGCGGGAATCCATGTCCAGCTCTGAATTAAGGTTTCACCGGCAAACACCATGGCCATGGACGGTGCCAAAAAGGCCAACGCAAGAGTGGTCACAAAAGCCGCTACCCATGCCGAAGCCAAACGATTTATATTGGCTGCCCATGCGGCAAAAATCGCTCCCACAAAAGGAAGCAAAGCCGCAATTGGCAAGTTAAAACTTAAAAGCGTCGTCATTAATGTCATGAGCTACCTGTGTTATAAAATTAATCTGATAAAAGTTTTAAGCCTTTCAAACACCCTAAAATAAGTTTAAACATACTTAAAACAGTCTTTTTGGCGACTTTAAAACAAAGCAAGAAAGCTTATCACAATCTCTAATAGAGTCCATATTTAGCCTTGTCCAATATGAAATGAGCCTGAAACGGTCAAAACTGGTTAAAAGTCGCTCATCATCCAACGATGAAAATGATCATGAAACTAGAAGAGTTGAAGACTATAGAACAACTGACCCAGTTTTTAGGTGGCGCTCAGAGAAATGCTCTTGTTCAATAATTGGCAATATTTAACCGGACACCAGTGATTCAACCTGCTGAATATAAGCTTCGTAGCGCTGTTTTATTTTGCGAACATACTGAACAGGCTCACGCCCTCGCACATAACCATGCCTAGATTGACTGGCATATTTTTGCTTGGATAAAAGCAGCATGGCGCGCTCTACATTATCGAACCAACGATCTGCATCCCACCCTTTTTGAGTCGCCAAACTCCGTGCATCACGCACATGACCCAAGCCTGCATTATAAGATGCCAAGACGAACCACTGCCGGTCTTTAACCGAAAGCTCTTGTTCAAAACGTTCACGCAACCATGCAAGGTATTTAACACCCGCTTTAATTCCCGACTCAGGATCTGTTAGATTTCCAACGCCCATCGACTCAGCCGTGCGTGGTAACACCTGCATCAAACCCTGCGCTCCAGCCCACGAGATTACCGATGGATCAAACCGGCTTTCCTGATACATCTGAGCCGCCACCAAGCGCCAATCTACGCCATAGATGCCCGCATACTTTTTTATTAAACCATCATAGGGGGTTAAGCCTTGATTATTTTTATCCTTGGTACGACCGACCCTTGTCGAATCTTTATCCGACCCCCATTCAAAATATCGGCGATGAACAATATTATAAAACAGCCCCTTATACTCTTTACGAATAAATTCATTGAGACTATTTAACAGCTCTATGTTATTTTCACGCACCCCCCAAACATGAGGGATATCATCACTCAAGGTTAAAGCCACTTTAATACCGCGTCGCCACTTTAACTCACCTTCCACCTCATGCCGATAAAGTACTGCCAAGTCAAACACGCCATCATCAACACGATCTAAAATATCTTCAGCCGACAGCTCTTCACCAATAGGAATCAAAGTAAAGCCACCCTGCTCTTTTTGCAATAACTGCAAACTCCTCCAACCCGAGCTATTTGCGAAACCGTAAATAACTCTTCCAGACAAGTCATCAGCATTCATTAATACAGAATCATTTTCGCGAGCCACAACAACGTTGGCTGTAAAATGATAGGGTTCACTAAAAGCTACACCTTTTTTTTCAATAGAATTCGACGGCATTAAGAAACCCGTCATAATATCAGCCTGCCCATCAACTAACATTTCAGCCATCTGCATATGATCAGGAACTTCAATCACTTCCAACCATAACTCTTTTTGTTTTGCATATTTACGAATTAATTCGTAGTCAAACCCCATCAATTCGCCTTGCCACAAAAAATAACTGGCGGCATCATTTTTTGTCAGTACGCGCAATGTATTGCGTTTCTCTATGCCAGGCAGGTCATCCTGATAATATACAGTTTGACGCCGAGTCAGCTGCTCCAGATTTAAAAAACGATTCAAAGCCTCCAGCAGTAGTGGGTTACTTTTCCTGACACCCCAGCCAACCGCTCGATCTTGCGTGACATCAAAACCAACTCGCACATCATCTCTATAATTTCTATAGGTTTCCAAAGTGTTACTATCTTCAATCGTCAAATCTATTTGACCACTGACCAATAACTCCATAATTCTTTCATTACTGTAGCTTTCAGGCAGTGCTTCAATATTGAAGCCAGGATATAACGCCTTCAAAGTTATGAGGCTTTGCCAAAAAGAGGTCGACTTGCGTACAGCAATCGTACGCCCAACAATCTGAGAAACATTATCTATAGGGGAGTGGTCGGTGACACGATAAACTAGCTGCTCTTTGACGTGCGCCAGCGGTACCGTAAAATCAATCCGTTCTTTACGAGGCTTTGTAATCGTTAAGTTTGCAGCAATAAAATCACCCTGTCCCGCCAATAGAGCGGGCAATAGTTTTTCAAATCTCTTCACATAAACTGTTTTAACCTTCAAACCCAAGGTTTGGGCAAATTTGGTGGCAACTTCAATTTCAAAATCAATGGGGGAACCTTTGCGCGGCAAATAGGGACCTTCTTCAGCACTCATTAAAATGCGCAGCTCACCCCGTTCCATAATAGCGCCCAAATCGCCTGTTTCAGAGGTAAATTCGGGTGGAATTATTTGCAAATCTAACTGAGAGTTTTCTTGTTGCGGTATCTCTGATGAGGTAAAAACAGACAAAAGCAGTATTGCCAAACAGAGCAGCAACACAGCTACAAATGAACCGTTCTTTATATTAAATACTTGCCGCATTATCTGCATAAAATCATATTACCGAGTCATTTTACTTTATCGGCTCTTTTACATTTATTCATAAGCATACTCAAGGATCATTTGTTTGGCTCGCAGCAGGTAGGATATTTTCAAGCAATCGGTTATCATTACGCCCTTTTTTGATTTGAAGCAAGTGCAGGTGGCCGATGTTTTCTCGTAAGGTACGTATTTCCGATTTTGATCCCGCAGTTTGGGCCGCAATGGAGAGTGAAACTGTTCGCCAAGAAGAGCATATCGAACTCATTGCATCAGAGAATTATACCAGCCCATGCGTCATGGAAGCTCAAGGTTCGGTGCTAACTAATAAATACGCCGAAGGTTACCCATACAAACGCTATTACGGCGGCTGCGAAAATGTTGATGTGATTGAACAACTTGCGATTGATCGCTTAAAAGAGCTGTTTAGTGCTGATTACGCAAACGTACAACCCCACTCTGGCTCTCAAGCAAATGCAGCCGTTTACCTCGCACTGTTAAAACCGGGCGATACCATTTTGGGCATGAGTCTGGCTCATGGCGGCCATTTAACACATGGTTCTAAAGTCAATTTTTCAGGAAAAATATTTAACGCCATTCAATATGGTTTAAACACTGAAACGGGTGAAATTGATTACGATGAAGTTGAAGCATTAGCTCTGGAACATAAACCTAAAATGGTTGTTGCGGGTTTCAGTGCTTACTCTCGTGTTGTTGATTGGCAACGTTTTCGTGATATTGCCGATAAAATTGATGCCTACCTGTTTGTGGATATGGCTCATGTGGCCGGTTTAATTGCTGCGGGTCACTACCCCAGCCCTGTTAATATTGCCGACATCACCACCAGCACCACTCACAAAACTTTACGTGGACCGCGCGGTGGAATCATCCTTGCCAAAGCCAATCTCGACATTGAGAAAAAACTCAACTCCATGGTATTCCCAGGAACTCAGGGTGGCCCATTAATGCACGTAATTGCGGGCAAAGCCATTGCGTTTAAAGAAGCTTTATTACCTGAATTTAAAACATACCAAAAACAGGTCATTATTAACGCTCAGATGATGGCTGATACGCTGATTGAACGCGGTTATAACATTGTATCTAAAGGAACAGATAATCACCTGTTTTTGATCGATTTGATCAAGCAGGGTATGACAGGAAAAGAAGCGGATGCCGCATTGGGCGCTGCTAACATCACAGTCAACAAAAATAGCGTGCCTAATGACCCTCAATCGCCTTTTGTCACCAGCGGTATTCGCATCGGCACACCGGCCATGACCACTCGTGGCTTCAAAGAAGAAGAAGCCAAGCTATTGGCTGGTTGGATTTGCGATATCCTTGATGATGTCAACAATCAGAAAACTATTGCACGCGTTAAACAACAAGTGCTGGAGTTGTGCCAACGCTTCCCTGTTTACAGCAACTAAGCATAAAATAGCCTGATGCGCTGCCCATTCTGTTTCAAAGCTGATACCAAAGTCATTGATTCACGTTTAACGAGTGAAGGTGACATGGTGCGGCGGCGGCGAGAATGTCTTTCTTGCAGTGAGCGTTTCACAACGTATGAAACAGCTGAACTTGTCATGCCTCGCATCATCAAAAGTGATGGATGCCGTGAACCATTTAACGATGAAAAATTACGCACCGGTATTTTAAGAGCACTGGAAAAGAGGCCTGTTAGCACAGAAAGCATTGATGCTGCGCTTAATCGCATCAAACACCAGTTACGCGGCAGTGGTGAACGAGAAGTCAAATCTCGTACATTGGGCGAATGGGTTATGAATGAACTGCGAGAGCTGGATGAAGTTGCATATGTACGCTTTGCTTCCGTCTATCTTCGCTTTGAAAATGTCAGCGCTTTTCGTGAAGAAGTCGAACGTTTAGAAAACAAATAAATAGCCCCATACAAAAAAATCATGGCATCCAGTAGCGACTTTCAATATATGGCTCATGCATTAAAGCTGGCCGAACGTGGTTTATACACCACAGACCCTAACCCTCGTGTGGGTTGCGTTATTGTGCGTGATGATAAAATTGTAGGTGAAGGCTGGCATCAATATGCTGGCCAGCCTCATGCTGAAATTCATGCACTTAAAGCTGCTGGAAATCTCGCTCATGGTGCGACGGCTTATGTCACTCTGGAACCTTGCTGCCATCACGGCCTGACTCCACCCTGCACTGATGCACTGATTCGCGTGGGAATTCGACGCGTTGTGATTTCAATGAAAGATCCAAACCCTGTTGTTTCAGGCTGTGGCATACAAGAGCTTATTCAAGCAGGCATAACAGTTGAGAGTGGTGTTTCAGAAAACAGCGCTGAAGCACTTAATCCAGGTTTCATTTCACGCATGCGAAAAGGCCGTCCCTTTGTACGCTGCAAACTTGCCATGAGCCTGGACGGACGGACAGCAATGGCCAGTGGAGAAAGTCGCTGGATCACCTCACCGGCAGCCAGAAAAGATGTGCACCGGTTACGCGCACGCAGCTCGGCAATTATTACCGGAATCAACACCATTTTGGTGGATGACCCGTTATTAACCGCTAGAGATGTTGATGCCGATGAATTCATGCAACCATTACGTGTTGTTGTCGATACGCATTTACGAATCCCTGAAAGTGCAAAAATACTGACTCAAGAAGGCCGCACAATTATTGCCACAGGATCACCGGACACCGAAGTCACACGCCAGATTGTTCAACACGCCAATATTGAAGTTTTGCAATTGCCGTTAAAAGGTCAGCATGTTGACTTAACCGCGCTCATGGATACACTGACAATACAACAGGTCAACGAAGTGCTTGTAGAGGCTGGCTCGGCGCTCAGCAGTGGCATGTTAACTGCTGGACTCATAGATGAACTCATCATCTATATGGCTCCTCACTTAATGGGCAGCACAGCAAAGCCTCTATTCCAATTGCCAGGTTTATCGGAAATGACTGATCGTATTGATCTAAATATTACGGATATACGCGCAGTTGGAAAAGATTGGCGAATCACTGCAAAAGTCAATAACGCTGCGGATTAATTATGTTTACAGGAATCATACAGGCCGTTGGTAAAATTACGAGTATTGAAAAAACGCCCAACAGCCAGCGCCTCACGGTTAATACCGGCAATCTGGATCTGACCAATACCCAACTGGGTGACAGCATTGCTGTCAATGGTGTTTGCCTGACCGCCGTGGTGCTCACCGAGCAAAGCTTTAGTGCAGACGTTTCCAATGAAACCATCGCTTGCACTACACTGTCTGTGCTTTCACAGGGAAGTCCTGTTAATCTGGAAAAAGCACTGACACCAACGACTCATTTAGGTGGGCATTTGGTCAGCGGCCATGTTGACGGCATCGGTACAATCACCGCGCGTTGTCAAGATGGTCAATCAGTACGCTTTACCATTAAAGCCCCCGCTGAACTTGCAAAATATATTGCCACAAAAGGTTCTATCTGTATTGATGGCATCAGCTTGACAGTCAACACCGTCAATGGCGCTGAATTTGAACTCAATATCGTTCCGCACACATTGCAGGAAACAATTATTGGCCACCATAAAATAGGGACTGCCGTGAACTTAGAAGTTGACTTGATCGCCCGCTACCTTGAGCGTTTAATATTAGGCGAAAAAGCTGCCACTCCAAACAGTGCGGGCATCACAAGTGCTCTCCTGCAAGAGCATGGATTCATCTCATGAACAGCACTGAAGAAATTATTAATGACATCCGCCAAGGAAAAATGGTCGTTATTCTGGATGACGAAGATCGTGAAAATGAAGGCGATTTAATCATGGCCGCCAGTTGCGTACGCCCTGAAGATATTAATTTCATGGCTCGATATGGGCGAGGCCTGGTTTGCCTGACATTAACCCGTGAGCGCTGCGAGCAACTGAACCTGCCGCTCATGGTCAGCGGTACAGACGCAAAACATGCGACCAACTTCACGCTCTCCATTGAAGCGACAAAAGGGATCACCACAGGAATCTCAGCGGCTGATCGAGCCACCACCGTGCAAGCCGCGATTGCGGCTAGTGCAAAACCTTCAGACATCAGCCAGCCCGGTCACATATTCCCTGTCATGGCACAGCCCGGCGGTGTGCTTGCCCGAGCTGGCCATACTGAAGGTGGCTGCGACTTTGCCAGACTGGCAGGTTTGGAACCCGCAGCCGTCATCGTCGAAATACTCAATGACGATGGCACCATGGCACGCCGCCCAGACCTGGAGCTGTTTGCAAAGCAACACAACTTGAAAATGGGCACGATTGCCGACTTGATTCATTATCGTACCCAGCATGAAAAAAATATCGAAAGAGTGGCGACATGCCCATTTGAAACAGAGTTTGCCACGTTCAAACTCACCGCCTACCGTGACACTCTGCATCAGTCACTACACTTTGCATTAACGCTTGGCGATATCACACCCACTCAACCCACCTTGGTCAGAGTTCATATTCAAGACAGTCTCACTGATATATTAGGTGAGCTTCATAACAAAAAATTAGCCCTGCGCACCGCACTGCAACGCATTGCTGATGAAAAGTATGGCGCACTGGTTCTGCTCAGGCTGCCTGAAAATGAAAACGAGCTAATAAAACGCATTCAAAACATCCAACTAAAGCAACAAGGCATTAATCTGCCCACCCCGCCAGTCGGTGAAGATTTACGCCTTTACGGCTTAGGCGCACAAATACTTAATGACCTGGGCGTTAGAAAAATGCGTATACTGGGATCACAAAAAAAACTCCATGGTTTATCCGGCTTCGGACTGGAAGTCACTGAATATATCAAATAATATATGATTAAGATTAAGGCTAAAAAATGAAAGAAATTAACATCATCGAAGGTAACTTCAATATCGGTTCGGCCAAAATTGCGATCGTCGCAGGTCGCTTCAATAGTTTTATTGTAGAGCCTCTGCTCAGCGGTGCGATAGACACATTGAAACGCCACGGCATCAATGCACAAGATATTGATGTGATCTACGTGCCCGGAGCTTTTGAAATCCCCATCGCCACGCAGCGTCTGGCAGCCAGCAAAAAATACGATGCCATCATTGCTCTTGGTGCAGTGATTCGTGGTAGCACACCCCATTTTGATTATGTGGCTGGAGAGTGCTCAAAAGGTGTCGCGTTTGTTTCAATGCAACATGATTTGCCGATTATTTTTGGTGTATTAACCGTTGATACTATCGAGCAAGCCATTGAAAGAGCCGGTACTAAAGCAGGTAATAAAGGCGTTGATGCTGCACTTTCAGCCATTGAAATGATTAGTTTATTGAAAAAATTATGAGCCGTCCAAAAAGTCTAGCACGGCGCAGTGCCATTCAAGCACTATATCAGTGGCAATTGACGGGTCAATCCGCCAGTGATATTGAAAAACAGTTTATCGAAACACGCCCTGTAGACAAGGTTCATAAAAAATATTTCAATGAGTTGCTGAGTCAAACTATTAAGCACATTGAGGCGTTGGATGAAAAAATAGCCCCGACTCTTGATCGCCCTATAAAAGAGGTCAACCCAGTTGAGTGCTCTATTATTCGCATGAGCACCTATGAATTAATGTATCGCCCTGAGCTGCCTTATCGAGTGATTATCAATGAAGGTGTTGAACTCGCCAAGGTGTTCGGGGCGGATAAAGGCCATAAGTTTATTAATGGTGTTTTAGATAAACTCGCTCACCAGATTCGGCCTGAAGAAGTGGCAATAAAGCGTTCCGCTAAAAAACCGTCAACTTAAATTTATACGCAACAGGCGATGGCCAGCCCTGAATTTAACCTGATAGAGCAATTTTTCACCCATGCAACAACTCAGCGTGACGATGTTGCACTGGGCATTGGTGATGATGCGGCGATTGTTAATGTGCCTCCAGGACAATCGCTGGCAATTGCTGTTGATACGTTAATTTCATCGGTTCACTTTCCAAAGGAGACACCCCCTAAAGCCATCGGCCATAAAGCACTGGCCGTGAATCTCAGTGATATGGCTGCAATGGGAGCAAAACCTACGTGGGCAACGCTCGCTCTCACTCTGCCAGACAATGACTCTTTATGGCTAAAAGAGTTCTCTCAAGGTTTTTCAGATCTGGCTCACCAATTTGGTGTGCAACTTATTGGTGGCGATACCACTCGCGGCTCTGTATTAAGCATCACTGTACAAATTTTTGGATTAATAAAAACAGATCAAGGCTATTTAAGAAGTGCCGCGAAGACGGGTGATTTAATTTATGTCACGGGTACTTTAGGTGATGCTGGGCTGGCTCTTAAACATTGGCAAGAAAATCTGAAACCAACAACAAGTGAAGTTCAGCTTTTAAGGCAACGATTAGATTGTCCTGAGCCACGCGTAGCGGAAGCGCTGGCGTTACAAGGCTTGGTTCATGCGGCGATTGATATTTCTGATGGACTGGTCGCCGATCTCTCTCATATTTTAGATCGTAGCCAAGTGGGAGCAACCCTGCACACAGACAAACTTCCACTGTCGTCCTCTTTTAAATCATTCATTTCAAAAGTAGATGACTTAACACTGCCATTAACTGCCGGCGATGATTACGAGCTAATTTTAACAATTCCTCAAATAAATCAAAAGAGAGCACAACAGATCATGCGTTCTTTTGAATGCGACTTCACCTGCATAGGAGCCATCGAAAAACAGTTGGGCTTACGCTGCCTTGATGGCAACAAAAAAATCATTAATATAAAACAACACGGCTTTGATCACTTCAATGAAACATAAACACGTTCCAGCCAGTTTTTTAAAAACACCTGTCCATTTTTTAGCCTTTGGTTTTGGCAGTGGCTTACTGCCGAAAGCCCCAGGCACTTACGGCACACTCGCAGCAATTCCCATCTACCTTATCATTCAAAATTTGACTCTTGGCAGTTACCTATTGTTTGTAATAGTTGCAGCACTATTCGGAATATGGCTCTGCGATGTGACTGCCAAAGCGATGAAAGTGCATGACCATCCAGGCATCGTATGGGATGAGTTTGTTGGATTCTGGATCACCATGATTGCCGCCCCCCCCGGGTGGCTCTGGATCGTCATAGGTTTTTTACTGTTCAGGTTATTCGATATCTGGAAGCCCTGGCCCATCAACCTGCTTGACCGGCATGTTCATGGCGGTTTGGGCATTATGCTTGACGATGTGCTTGCCGGTATATTCGCCTTGGGTGGATTACAACTGATTTACTGGGTGAGCCTATAACCAAACGGTACGAATTATTGCTAAATTCGAAGACTACATTGACAATACATCAGGTTGTAAAGACAGTGATTTCGCCGACCCAGATACCCTTATATGTATCATTGCCATATTCTTGAACATGAGGACATGATGGGGCAGTTTGTGGTGATTGAGTAAATATGGCGCGCCCGGAGAGATTCGAACTCCCGACCGCCTGGTTCGTAGCCAGGTACTCTATCCAGCTGAGCTACGGGCGCGTATCTAAAGAGCGGTGGATTATGCTGATACAACCAACCGATGTCAAGCTTAAGTATGCCTTTTAAAGTGAAAGAAGTGACCTTCATTTATTTTTTATTTGATTCTTTTTCAGTCTTTTCTTCATATGGTGTCACCAATACCAGCACTGAGACCAGAGGGTGGTCAAAATAGTGCAGTTCCTTACTGCGAATCCGTCTTTTACTTTTAATTGTATAGCTTTTAAAACCCTCATTTTCTTTCTGGTACAACAGATCAATGTTCACATGAAGATAACGCTCCACACTTATTTTTACTATACCATCAAGTGTATTCTCTCCTATGGTCTTTGTCAGCCGAACCCCAATCGCTTCATCTCGGGGTTTCACTGATTGCAACCACCCTTTATGCATCAGTAATTTATATTTTGAAGAGCGCGAAATACGTTTAGCCACCCCTTCCAATCGCGTTGTTTTTAGTGCTTTTTGTTGAAACAATTCCAATGCGTCCTCAAAAGAAGGCGGCTCCACATCGTCTGGCCACTGCTCTGAATCCATCCAGTATGAATCCCTGTTTTCAAAAATAACGAGTTCAATTTCAAACCAGCGAGGTGCTTTTGATGAAGCCCAACTATTAACACTGAATAACACCAGAAAAAGTATTAGAAAAACTTTAAAATAAACTCTTAACAACATCGCTTCAAACAAGATAAATACCCTCACGCTCAAACATCTGCCGCAGACGAATTAATGGTAACCCAACAAGAGCATTGGGGTCATCCCCTTCCATTTTTTCAAATAACACAACACCAAACCCTTCCGACTTGAATGCACCCGCACAATCATAGGGTTTATCACGTCGCAGATAGTTGCCGATTTGATCGGTAGTCAATGAACGAAAGTGTACTATAAAAGGCTCAACAGCCGTTTGCATATGCCCGGTTGCACTATTAAGCAGGCATAGTGACGTATGAAAAACAACAGACTTGCCAGACACTAAAAGCAGTTGTTCCAATGCATTTTCATAATTCCCAGGTTTACCTAACACCTGACCATCCACCACGGCCGCTTGATCTGAAGCGATCACCAAGGCATTAGAGTATTTTTCAGTAACTGCTTGAGCTTTTAGTGTCGCCAAACGACGTACCATCGCCTCAGGCAACTCATCTGGCAAGGGAGTTTCATCAATATCAGGAGAATAACGACTGAACTCAACCACCAGCTTACGAAGCAGATCTCTTCGATAAATGGAGCTTGATGCTAAAACAATTTGCTGCTTTACAACGGCCAATGGATACCTCTTTTAAAACTCTAATCAATCTGAATCAACATCTCATCAGGGTTAACATGATCCCCCTTTTTTACATGAACTGCCATTATTTTACCACTAACAGGAGCTTGAATTTCAGTCTCCATTTTCATCGCTTCCACCACGACCAACGAATCCCCCTCTTTTACGACATCACCTTCGCTGACAAGAACGTCAACAATCACTCCTGGCATTGATGTACTCACATGCCCTGGCGCATCAGCACGTGGCCGAGTGCTGCCATTTTTATCAACCGATTCTGATACCTCAGTTGTTGCCAGCTCATCCAATGTTTCAACAATAATTTCTTCTGAAACACCATCCACCAAAACATAAAAAGCTCGACTACTTTGCCCTGATAGCCCTTTTCCTGCAATTTTTATATGATATTTTTCACCATGCAATGCCACATTAAATTCAATCGGCGGTATACCACAAACGATCTCACCAGAAATCACAGGCTCCAATGGCTCTGGTTCCAGCGCTCCCGCTGCACGTTGTTCCAAAAATTCGCGCCCGATATCAGGGAACATCGCATAACTCAACAGATCTTCCTCTGATTCAGCCAGAGAGCCGACCTCTTGGCGCAATTGAGCCATCTCATCATCAAGTAAATCTGCAGGGCGACAGGTAATCACTTCTTCATCACCACAGACCTGTTGCCGCACAACATCATTGGCAGCTGCAGGAGGTTTTCCATAATACCCCAGCAGATAGCTTTTTACTTCATTGGTTACGCTTTTATAACGCTGACCTGTTAATACATTTAATACCGCTTGTGTGCCCACAATTTGTGACGATGGTGTCACCAGAGGTGGATACCCCAGATCCTCTCGAACCCTGGGCACTTCTGCCATCACTTCATTCATACGCCCCAACGCATTTTGATCACGCAGCTGATTGGCCAGATTGGAAATCATACCACCTGGAATCTGATTGACTTGCACACGGGTATCAAGGCCGGTGAATTCACTTTCAAAATGGTGATACTTTTTTCGAACACCATAAAAATAGGCACCAATTTCTTGTAACAATTCAAGGTTCAAACCCGTATCATATTGACTATTTTTAAATGCAGCGACCATGCTTTCAGTTGCGGGATGACTAGTTCCACCAGAAAGCGTAGAAGTTGCTGTATCAATATGGTAACAACCATTTTCAACGGCTTTAAGTTGACACATCTCTGACAACCCTGAAGTGGCATGACTGTGCAAGTGCAGTGGAATATTGACCGCTTGAGTCAGTGCTGAAACAAGCTCTGCCGTCACACCAGGAGTCAGCAGTCCAGCCATATCCTTAATTGCAATGCTGTCACAGCCCATCGACTCCAATTCACATGCCATTTCAACAAACATTGAAATTTTATGTACCGGACTGGTGGTATAGCAGATCGTGCCTTGTGCGTGTTTGCCTGCCGCTTTAACTGCTTCAATCGAAACGCGCACATTACGAAGATCATTTAGTGCATCAAATACGCGAAAAACATCCATGCCGTTATCCGCTGACTTTTGCACAAAGGCACGTACTACGTCATCAGAATAGTGACGATAACCCAGTAAATTTTGCCCTCGCAGTAACATTTGCAAACGAGTATTCGGCAGTGCTTTTCTGAATTTCCGTAATCGTTCCCAAGGGTCTTCTTTCAAAAATCGAATGCAAGAATCAAAGGTCGCACCGCCCCAAACCTCCAATGACCAAAAACCGACTCGATCCATTTTTTCACAAATGGGCAGCATATCCTCTATACGAAATCGAGTGGCTAACAGGGATTGGTGGGCATCACGCAGTGTCGTATCGGTAATCTGAACTTGTGCCATCGTCGATTCCTTTTCTATAATCCTTTGTGAACTGCAATTGCAGCGACAATCACGGCAGCGAGTTCACTCGGTGGGCGGCGCTCTGAATAATTCACCAACTCTGTGTTTGTTTCTACAAAACTGGTATCGAACTCACCTTTGCGAAAGTCTGGGTGTTTCAAAATTTCCAGGTAATATGGAATGGTTGTTTTAATACCGTACACACCTATATCGCCCAGTGCTCGTGTTGCACGCGCCAGCAATTCATCCCATGTCATCGCCCAGACCGTAAGCTTAACGCACAGCGAATCATAATAAGGGAGAATCTCATAGCCACTGTAAATGGCGCTGTCGGTACGAACGCCGGGGCCACCCGGCGCAAAATAGCGTGTAATACGACCAAAGCTGGGCAGAAAATCATTTTTAGGATCTTCTGCATTGATGCGAAACTCCATGGCAAAACCACGGCGTTGGATATTTTCTTGCTGATACGAAAGCGGTAAGCCGGAAGCAATTTTGATCTGCTCTTGAACAATATCAACACCGGAAATCTCTTCACTGATCGTATGCTCAACTTGCAGGCGAGTATTCATCTCCATGAAATAAAAATTATCTTTATCATCAAGCAAAAACTCTACCGTTCCAGCATTTTCATACTCCACCACTTTTGCCGCACGCACAGCCAAATCTGCAATATATTTTTGCTGCTCATCACTCAGTTGCGGTGAAGGTGCAATTTCAATCAGCTTTTGATGACGACGCTGTATTGAGCAGTCGCGTTCAAAGAGGTGAATGACGTGACCCTGGCGATCTGCCAGAATTTGCATTTCGATATGACGAGGGTTTTCAATACACTTCTCAAGAAAAACTTCAGCACTGCCAAAAGCTTTTGTCGCCTCTGAAATGACTCGTTCATAATTGTTTTTAAGATCTTCAGCATCGGAGCAGCGACGAATGCCGCGCCCACCGCCCCCCGAAGTGGCTTTAAGCATGATGGGGTAACCGACACGCTGAGCACAAAGCAGCGCTTCATCCAGACTTTCCAGGCTGGCATCACTGCCTGGCGTGACTGGAATACCCGCTTTAATCATCGCCTTGCGTGCCTCAATTTTATCACCCATATGACGAATAACCGCCGCACTCGGGCCAATAAACTGAATTCCACGCTTTTCACAGCCCGCTGCTAGGTCTGGATTTTCTGAAAGAAACCCGTACCCCGGATGAATTGCATCACAGCCTGTCGCTGCGGCCAGATTCACCAAGCGATGCACACTTAAATATCCAGCCACTGTTTCTGGCCCCAAATTATAAGCTTCATCCGCTTTTTTAACATGCAGTGCGTAGCGATCTGCATCGGTATAGACCGCGACTGATTTCACACCCATTTCAGCACAGGCTCGCACAATTCTTACTGCGATTTCCCCTCTATTTGCAATGAGTATTTTTTTTATCACCACCCTGCTCCTTGAATTATCTCTACTCCATAAAGACTTTTTTTATTTTATTCTGAATATCACATGCCATCTTATATGGATCATCTGCCAATTTAATCGGCCGCCCTACGACAATATAATCGGCACCATTTCGAAAAGCTGTTTCTACATTAACAACTCTCTTTTGATCATCATCATTATCCACAGGGCGAATACCGGGTGTAATCACTAATAACTTTGAATCCAGTGATTCGCGCAAGCTCTTCGCTTCTAATCCAGAAGAGACCACTCCATCACAACCTGATTCTAATGCCCGTTTTGCGCGTGACAGCACCAGTTGCTCAACATCACACTGAAATCCCAGATCATCCAAGTCGCCCCGATCAAGGCTTGTCAAAGCAGTCACCGCCAACACTTTCAAGTCTCCTTTTGTGGCCGCTGCTGCTTTCATCATCGCATCATTCCCATGAATGGTTGCAAATGTTGCACCTTTATCACTTAAGCTCTTTATGGCGGAACTGACGGTCTGTGGCACATCAAAAAATTTAAGATCAACAAACACTTTTTTATCTCTGGCAATCAACCAGTCAATCAATTCAAAGTAGCCCCCTGCCATGAACAATTCCATACCCACCTTATAAAAAGTGACGGCATCGCCTAATGTTTCCACCATGGCCTTCGCTGTTTTGGTATTTTCAAAGTCAAGAGCAAAAATCAGGCGATCTTTCATTTCGATCGGTTTATTAGATAAAAAGCTTTGTTCAGTCATTACTTAATACTCTCATGATTATTTAGTTACCGCCATTTTACCGGAACCTCTATTGGAATATACTGTCACATTAATTTCAATTCTTTTAATGATTCAAGTAATGGCCGCTGTACTTCATCTATTCAAAAAAACTTCACTGATCACTAGCGTGATTATAATCACTCTCTCATTGATTTCATGCATTGAAGAGATTGATATTGATTATGATCCTGATGCAGAAAGCCTGATTCCCCCCACAGTAAACATCAGTGACATCCTCATTGCTGAAGGTAATATTGAGCTGAATGAAGATGGTTCTGAACCTGATGAACGCCCCAAATTTAAAGCAACATTCTCTGTTACAGTTGACGTACCTGTTCGTAAAGAAACAGAAAAAATAGTCGTCGATTACACCACTGTTGATGGCTCTGCAACAGCCGGCGAAAATGACTATGAGCCAAAAAAAGGGCAAGTTTTTTTCTTTCCAGGTCGAAGTGTCGTTGATCCGGCCACAGGAGAAAACGTCTTTCAGCAAGCAAAAACCAGCAAGCCAATCGAAATCATTGTTTATGGTGATAATGAAGCCGAAGCCAATGAGTATTTTGACGTAAAATTAACCATCGCAACATCCAGTCAGGGTCAGGAAGGCAAACAGATGACAGGCCGCGCCACAATTAACAATGATGACGGCTATGCGATAAAAATTCGCAATAAAGTGATTACCGAAGGCAATGAAGGCACAGAAACACTGCAATTCACTGCGTCACTCAATGATAAATTCGAGAGCCGTGTTACAGCTAACTACCAAACCACCGATGGCACTGCCACAACCGCCAACAACGATTATTCACCCGTCTCTGGTGAAATTTCATTTTACCCAGGCGAGCTGGAAAAAACGATCTCAGTCCCTGTTCATGGCGATACTCAAGCCGAAGCTAACGAAACCTTTACTTTAAGTTTAAGCAATATTTCAGACAGCGAAATCGCTGCCAAGTCCAGACAACTCACAGCCACTGGAATTATTGTCTCTGATGATAACCTTGAAACACTCAATGATACCGGCATCACTTTGACCGCATCCAACAAAACCAAAGATGTAGTTCAATATTTTGATACGCTCGACCTTGCCAAGGTATGCACTGAGCAACAGATTGAAGATAACGATACAACATGTGAAGCGGAAACACTTGAAAGCACTCTGGAACTCTTTCCTGAACAAGACGCTCTCTATGGCCGTGATGCCACTCAAAATGATGACAGCGATGGCCATGCTGGTTTTAATTTTACAAAACTGGATATGGAAGGAAACTCACTGCCACCAACGGCAGCTGAATGGTTCTGCGTAAAAGACAATGTCACGGGTCTAATCTGGGAAAATAAAAGTGCTGATGCAGATTTGCAATATCACAATGCAAAATACACCTGGTACAACCCCTTGGCTGAAAACAGTAGTGAAGGTAAAAAAAGCCTAGATGAGTGCGACTATAACGGCTGCGACACCTATGCTTACATGAACGCCATCAATACAACAACAGAGCCACTTTGTGGAATTAATCAATGGCGGCTTCCAACACGCAGTGAACTACTCTCCATCGTTAACTACGGTGCAAGCCACCCTGCGGTTGATCGTAATTATTTCCCTTACCCTATTATTGCTCGACGATCACCCCCATTGAATTACTGGAGCCAAAACACCTCTCCATCAAAAGCAGTCATCATATATGATGTCAAAATAAGAGGTGATGAAGAAGCTCATATTGTAATCGCTAAAGAAGTGGTTGCTTTAAAACAAAATAGAGAGAAAATCAGAAGCCTGATCAAGGATGAAATCATTGTAGAGTCTCAATACAGAGATAATAGCGACGCTGAAACTGAATTTATTGCAGCAATAAAAGAGGAAGCTTTGACACTTTATGTCGATCAGCTGATTGATGCTTCACCTGCCGATCAGAGCATAACAATAACGACTGAAGAAGGCCTGCAAATTACAATAGAAAATGAAGATAATGTGAGAGCTGTTCTCAAAGAGTTCCTTACAAGACAAAGAACTTTCGCCGCATCAGAGCGTGCCTTGATTGTTGACTATATGAAAGGCGAGTCTGGAGCGGTTAAAAAAGATACAGAATGGTTTGTACGTTTGGTATATTCACCCCAATAAACTTTGGATTCCATTTAAATGCAATACGCCTTATTAATCACTACACTGCTTGCACTCATTACCACAAACGCCACTCTGGCTCAGATCTGCGACGAAAACCAAGCGCCCTCAACGCCTTCTGATCGTTTTGCCAAAAATGATGGCCTTGTTATTGACTCTAAAACGGGCTTGATGTGGAAGCAATGCACTGAAGGCACTCGCTACAATGTCAAAAATGAGCAATGTGATGACGAGGCAAACGTTTATACCTGGCAAGGCTTACTGCAATATATACAGCAACTTAACCAAGGAAAAATAGGTAATTCACGAAACTACAGTGACTGGCGAATTCCTAATATAAAAGAGCTTGAATCAATCGTGGAACACCGCTGTATGAGTCCAGCTATTAACCTGGATGTTTTCAGTAACACATCACGCGTCTCTTTCTGGAGCAGTTCAACCTCCTTTTCCTCTCCCTACAAAGCATGGGCGGCGCACTTTGATGATGGCAAGATCACACTCAATGACAAAGATGAGTTCAACACCCGTGCTTATGCACGACTGGTCAGAGACTGGAAATAATAATTAAGGAACCTCTGATCAGAGGTTCCTTAATGCTCTCGCGTTGCCATAAATTTGATATCAGGCCAACGCTCTTCCATGAGCTGCAAATTCACGCGAGTCGGTGCAATATAACTAAGGTGACCACTCGCATCTAAAGCTAAATTATCATTGGCCTTACGCTGAAATTCTTCCAGTTTCTTGGAGTCTTCACACACAATCCAACGCGCAGTATTCACCTGTACGGCCTCAAAAGAACACTCAACACCATATTCACTTTTTAAGCGGTGAGCCACAACATCAAACTGCAGTATACCCACCGCCCCCAAAATGAGATCGTTATTATTCAGGGGTCTGAACAACTGAGTCGCACCCTCTTCACAGAGCTGCTGTAATCCTTTAAGCAATGCCTTCAAACGCATTGGATCACGCAATCGCGCTCGCCTGAATAGCTCTGGTGCAAAATGAGGAATCCCTGCAAATTTTATTTTTTCACCTTGAGTGAAAGTGTCCCCGATCTGAATTGTGCCATGATTGAAAAAACCGATAATATCACCTGGGTACGCTTCATTCACATGCTCTCGATCACCTGCCAAAAATGTAATCGCATTAGAAATTTGTACATTTTTTTCCAAACGAACCTGATGTACTTTCATCCCTTTCTGATATGATCCCGAGCAAATACGCACGAATGCGATCCGGTCACGATGAGCTGGATCCATATTGGCCTGAATTTTAAAAACAAACCCTGTAAATTTTTCTTCATTCGTTTCCACCAGCCGTTCATTGGCCTGACGCGGTAACGGAGCCGGTGCGTACTCTACAAACTTATCCAGTAACTCTTTAACACCAAAATTATTGGCTGCCGAACCAAAAAATACAGGTGTGAGCTCGCCTTTGAGATAAGCATCCAGATCAAATTCATGGCTTGCACCTCTGACTAACTCCACCTCTTCTCGAAACTCATCCGCATCATCACCAAACAGCTCATCCAACCGAGGATTATCCAACCCCTGAATCACCTCACCTTCCTGAATTTTTCCACCATGTGTGGCACTGAAAAGGTGAATACAATCATTTTGAAGGTGAAATACACCCTTAAAAGCCTTACCCATTCCCATCGGCCAGACAATCGGCGCACACTTAATTTTCAGTACATCCTCGATCTCATCCAGAAGATCAATCGGATCACGCCCTTCACGATCCAGTTTATTGATAAAAGTCATGATCGGCGTATCACGCAAACGACAAACATCCATCAATTTAATAGTACGTTTCTCAACGCCTTTAACGCAGTCAATCACCATCAAAGCTGAATCCACTGCAGTCAATGTACGGTAGGTATCCTCCGAAAAATCTTCATGGCCTGGTGTATCCAAAAGATTCACCACACGGTCATTATGCATGAATTGCATCACGGATGAAGTCACCGAAATGCCACGCTCTTTTTCCAGTTCCATCCAGTCAGAAGTTGCATGACGCGCAGCTTTACGGCCTTTAACCGTACCTGCCATTTGAATAGCACCACCGAATAAAAGGAGCTTTTCAGTTAATGTGGTCTTTCCCGCATCAGGATGAGAAATGATAGCAAACGTGCGTCGCCTATTGATTTCATTGATTAAATTTCTGTCAGCCATACCCATAAAACCTTAGTTCTCATCTAAAAAAGTCAACATAAATCTAAACTATTATAACGAAAAAGTTTAGCTATATATTTACTTTTATTCTTTTTAAGGCGCGATCCGTTTCGCTTAAATTTTCTTCATCGCACACAAGAGTCCAGTTTGCTTCGATCACTTCAATTTGATACTCGATAATGGATCCAGCCTCTTCACGAGAAAGTAGAAAGTGCGGTGCTGCATCCAGGCAAGCGGTAAGCTGACTCATCCGGTTGTTACCGGAAATCAACATTGCTTGCGTGGCCTCATTGCCAGTTCGCCCTTGTGGACAAATGGTGTGAGGGAGAGCATTTCACGGTCCCAGAAGGCCGCATGATTACGAGCGTGGTCGTCTGTATTCCCGCACAAAATATTGAAGACCAAGCGGGAAAACAGCTCCTTCAATGTCACGGAAGCATTCCTGAAACGGTAGCGAATAATCTCGGCTAAATCTTCGTAACTGGCATAGCGCGTCATCACTTCATCCAGACCGAACAAAGTCAGACCGGAGACAATAGCTTTACGCTGCCAGCCCTTTGATACATGAACGCGGTCAAAGCGCTCAATGAGCAATACATCCTTATTGGCGGCTTGCGTCATAGAAACCGACGCAACATTCAGCCGAGCCAGAGCGGCCAGCCGCATGGCGATAAACTCGGCCTTCACCACACTTCGTTTTCCGATCGGGAGATTGTGATTCGCCTGCTGGGTTACGCAAAACCAGCAATGCATCACCGTGGGCTTATCCTGTGAAGAGGGCAAGAGAGTACATCAATAGGCATTTTTATTGCCTACCATGACCCCGATATCTTTTCTCCAATTAGATTTTTATCCATTTTGTCCATAAAATTCTTGCCATAAACAGGGGAAGGGCATTAAAATTCCTATTCATAGCAAGGTCAAATAAATGCGGCTAACCTTGTCCGTTATCTATCTTTCTCATTGATCAGAAAATGTCTTCTACTGATATATTGCGATATAAATACGCACACTAAGAGAACCACTCAATGAACCACAGCGCACACAACAAACTGATCTCTTTTATCTGGTCAATTGCAGACGATTGTCTGCGTGATGTTTATGTTAGGGGTAAGTATCGTGATGTTAGGGCGGCGCAAAGATGAGTTGGAGTTGTATAAACTGTTTGCAAGCGATGCGGCCTTTAAAGCGTCGTGGGAAGATAGTTTACAGCGCTTGGTTGGGTAGTGACGCAGTAATTTAGACCATATGATCCGCAGATGAAAATGTAATATCAAACCTGAATGCGTATAATACGCCCTCTCGTTTCCATCATCAGGAGGCTCTGTGGAGTCCATCATCTCAATCAAAAATCTGACTAAAAAATACGATTCAGGTCTTCTGGCACTTAACAATATCAATCTGGATATCCACCGAGGAGAAATTCTGGCTCTTTTGGGGCCAAATGGTGCAGGTAAAACAACACTGATCAGCATTATCTGTGGCATAGTCACGCCCAGTGAAGGCAGTGTTTCAGTGGATGGTCATGATATCCTTACAAACTTTCGTGCCGCTCGATCCAAAATTGGCTTAGTCCCTCAAGAGCTTTCCACCGCCACTTTTGAAAGCGTCTGGGATACCATGAATTTTAGCCGTGGTTTATTTGGAAAACCAAAAAACCATGCCTTTATCGAAAAAATACTACGCGACCTCTCGCTTTGGGACAAACGAAAAGAGAGGATTATGACATTATCCGGCGGCATGAAACGCCGCGTTCTCATCGCCAAGGCACTTTCTCACGAACCAGAAATCCTGTTTCTTGATGAACCCACCGCCGGTGTTGATGTTGAACTGCGTCGTGATATGTGGCAAATGGTGCGAAAGCTGCGTGAAAGCGGTGTGACCATTATCCTGACCACACACTACATTGAAGAAGCTGAAGAGATGGCCGACCGAATTGGAGTCATCAACAAAGGTGAAATCATCATGGTTGAAGACAAAGATGTACTGATGGATAGACTTGGTAAAAAGCAACTGACTCTAACACTGCAAAACCCACTCGACCACACGCCTAAAGAGCTTGCAGAATATTCTCTGGATTTATCACAAGATGGCTATACGCTCACCTATACTTTTGATACACAGAAAGAGCACACAGGTATTTCCGAGCTACTGCGCCAACTCAGCAACCTCGGCATTGATTTTAAAGATCTCCAATCCAGCGAAAGCTCACTGGAAGAGATTTTTGTCAGTCTGGTGAGGGATTAATCATGAATCTATACGGAGTTCGTGCAATTTACTTGTTCGAAATGGCTCGTACCTGGCGAACATTATTGCAAAGTCTGATCTCGCCGATTCTTTCCACATCGCTCTACTTTGTGGTTTTTGGCGCAGCGATCGGTTCACGCATGGGTGAGATCAACGGCATCAGCTATGGTGCTTTCATCATTCCTGGATTGCTCATGTTATCGCTGCTTAACGAAAGCATTTCCAATGCCTCTTTCGGCATCTATTTTCCAAAATTTTCAGGCACGATCTACGAGATACTTTCAGCACCTGTTTCACCTACTGAGGTTGTCATTGGTTTTGTGGGCGCAGCGGCCACTAAATCTATTCTTCTTGGCCTATTGATTTTACTGACTGCCAACCTGTTTGTAGACTATGAAATTGCACACCCACTGTGGATGCTCTTCTTTTTAGTGCTCACGGCCATCACATTCAGCCTGTTCGGTTTCATCATCGGTTTATGGGCGGACGATTTTCAAAAGTTGCAAATCATCCCTATGATGGTTGTCATGCCACTGACCTTTCTGGGCGGTGCTTTTTATTCAATCGACATGCTGCCAGAGCCATGGCAAACCGTCACACTGTTCAACCCGGTCGTTTACCTGATTAGTGGCTTTCGCTGGAGCTTTTACGGCATTTCTGATGTCAATATTATCGCCAGTATCGGGATGATCTTTGTCTTTATGTTTCTCTGCCTCACAACAATTTGGTGGATATTCAAAACGGGATATCGCTTGAAGAGTTAAAAATTCCTGAAATATTAATTTACTCCTCAGCGTCGACCAAAGAACTAAAAATATCAGCCAGCTGTTGCGTTGCTGGTCCAACACTCTCTGGATGACCAAAAATCAGGTAGAGAAAGGTTGCTCGCTGCTGCCCTTCTTTTAATTTTAAAGGCTTCAAAGTACCACCATCCAGTAATGATTCAATTTTATGTTTAGGCAACCAACCAAAACCCAATCCACTGCTCACTGTCTCAACTGCTGTATCGATACTGCTCACTGTCCAGCGATATTCTGAACCTAGCCAACCAGAATCACGCTTCATATGCAAACCAGAATCACGAATCACCACTTGCATCTCCTTACGCAGATCTTTGTGAGTGGGTACGCGTTGTAACTGATGAAGCGGGTGCTCTTTATGAGCCACGGCAATAAACTCCACCTTGATCAAAGAATTACCCAAAAAACCTTTAGGAACCCGAGAGCCAATCACCAAATCAGCACGCCCCTCCAGCAATGCTTCATCAGCGCCAGAAAGCACCACTTCATTCAGTTGCACTCGAGTGCCCCTGCTCACAGGTATAAATTGTTTCAGGGCGGCCATCAGATAACAGGAAGGAAAAGCGGCATCAACAACCAGATCAATTTCAGCCTCCCACCCCTCCTCAAGGCAATAAGCAAATTGCTCCAATTCAGCAGCATCCTCAACCAACTGACGTGAACGACGCAGCAAAACTTCACCCACTTCAGTGAGCACCGCTTTACGACCCTCTATTTGTAGCAAAGAGACACCCAGTTGTTCCTGTAATTTAGAAACTGTATAACTGACCGATGACTGACTTCGATGGAGATGCTCAGCAGCTTGTGCATAACCATCATGATCAATCACTGCCTGCAGCACTCTCCACTGCTCTAAAGCAACTTTTGGAGCTTTCACTTTCACACACCTATCAATATTTTAGATCATTATAACCTATTATTTGCGCTTTTTTATCGAAAAAATATTGTCATAATGTTTTCATCCATCAACAAACTTATGAGGAAGTATAAAAATGGAAAAAGCAACAACTTTAGTCGGGCGCATTCTTTTGGGGCACATATTTTTACTCGCGGGTATAAGTAAAATTGGTAGCTATGCGGGCACTCAGGGCTACATGGAGGCCATGGGTGTACCGGGAATGCTTCTACCCTTGGTCATATTGCTGGAAATTGGCGGTGGCCTTGCCCTGATCGTAGGCTTTCAAGCACGAATTACGGCTTCTCTATTGGCCGGATTCTCGATCATTTCCGCAATCATCTTTCACGCGAACCTCGGCGACCAAATGCAATCAATCATGTTTATGAAAAATTTCGCGATCGCGGGTGGCCTATTATTTATCACTGCTTTTGGTGCAGGTTCATGGAGTATTGATGCTTATCGTAGCAATAAAACTGATACAACAAATTAACAGGAGTGATTCATTATGGGTTTATTAGTTGAAGGTGTTTGGCACGACCAGTGGTATGACACACAAAAAAGCCAAGGGGCGTTTATACGTGCTGATTCACAATTTCGCAATTGGGTGAGCGCTGATGGGACAAAAGGCCCCAGCGGTGTAAGCGGATTCAAAGCTGAAGCAGGACGTTACCATCTCTATGTTTCATTGGCCTGTCCTTGGGCTCACCGCACACTGATCTTTCGTACACTGAAAAACCTGGAAAAAGTAATTTCAGTATCTGTGGTTGACCCTTATATGTTGGAACAGGGTTGGGCATTTACGGGCAATTTTGGTAGTGATTTAGATGATGTGAATAGCAGTCAGTTTCTACATCAAATTTATACATTGCAACAATCGGGTTACAGCGGACGCGTTACCGTACCTGTGTTATGGGACAAAAAAACCCAGACCATCGTCAATAATGAATCATCAGAAATCATTCGTATGCTCAATAGTGCTTTTGATGCATTCACTGATGTTAAGCACGACTACTACCCCGAAACATTACAGAGTGATATTGATGCTATTAATGACTTTGTCTATTCCAATATCAATAACGGTGTCTACCGCTGTGGCTTTGCAACCAAGCAAGCCGCGTATGAAAAAGCCTTCGATGAATTGTTTTCAGCCTTAGACACACTGGAGCAACGCCTGAAGCAGCAACGTTATTTAGTCGGAGATCAACTCACAGAAGCGGACTGGCGTCTTTTTACCACATTGATCCGCTTTGATGCGGTCTATTACAGCCACTTCAAGTGCAACTTGCATCTGTTAATGGATTATTCAAACCTAAGCCACTACTTACGCGAGTTATACCAAGTTTCAGGCGTGAAAAAAACCGTCAATTTCACCCATATTAAACAGCACTATTACTTCAGTCAGTCCACCATCAACCCAACTCGCATTGTCCCTAAAGGGCCAATATTAGATTTTGATCAACCCCACAATAGAGCACAATCATTCTGAGATGCCTAATGAGGCAGGTCGCACGAGGGGAGTCCAAATCTTGAAGGAGGAAAGATAAAAACTATCGTCGGTGATCTCTTGAAAATAATAGTCACTGACGACGAGCCAAGCTATAAAACAGCCCATTTTCATGCCAGTTGCTGATCAATAAATTTTCATGTGACTGGCTCTTATTCTGCAATACAGAGAGTGCATCATTAAGCTGCGTCACATATAGAGTCATTGATTCCCCATGTTGATTAACCAGATTGATTTGAGCGGCAATACGCCCTTGAATCGAGCAATAACGTGCTCCGAGCAATTGATACTCTGAATCTTTAAGCTGCTCGGGCGATTTAATTATAAAATCAAGCTTATCCATCGTGGCTGCGAGCTTTGAATAATTATCTGAAATAAATTCACTGGCAAGCTGCTTATTATGATTCATTGCCACTTCTTGAGCCACTCGAACGATCAATTCATCACCTGATGTTTGTGAAAAATTAGTTAACTGAACGCCCGTTAAGATCACAAGTGCACATGATGCAGCGATCGCGAAGTATTTACTGGCCTGCCATAAGCCATGTTTTTTCTGAGATTGCGTGCCTGTCATTGCTCTCATTCGAGCTAATATCTCAGGAGAAAGTACCTGCTTTTCATAATGATTTTTAATATTTTTATTGATGACATCATCGCTCATGGCGCACCTCGACATCATGTGTTGCTAAAAAGCGTCTTATTTTCTGTTTAGCTCTGTGAATATGACTCAATACCGTGCCACGCGGTTGCGTTGTGAATGTGGCAATTTCGTTGGCGGTATAGCCTTCAACTGCCATCAAAAAAAGCGCTTCTCGCTCTACGCTTCGCAAACTGTCCAGAGCCTCTTCCAGCAAAGGATATTCCAGATAACCCATTGCATCTAAACTATTCGTCACATCTTCCTGCTGCTCCATCTGCGGCACATCATCTAATGCTACAACGGTCACCAACTGCTCTCGTTTATTCAAATTTAAAAAGCGAGAGCGTACCGCACTGAACAAGTAAGGACGGCTATGAGGCCCCTTCGCCTTCAGCACCGCCAGCCATGCGTCCTGAACAACATCTTCAGCACGCACCTTGTCATGCGTTAAAGAGAGTGCATAGCGATAACCGCTATGCAACAACGCTTCGAGGTTTTGAGTCACCTCTTTCATCATATTTATTACATGCTTTCCAGATGGTATTTACGTTTTTTGCCATCGACTTTATGCAGCAATGCTTGAGTCGTTATAAGCTTGTCACCCGATGGGCGAACCATAAAGTCAACATCGACTTTATTGCCATTTTGGTCTTTAAAATCAGCACAACTAACATAAAAATCACCTTTTTTAACGATACCGTCATGCAGCTTATCCAACTTTAATTTTAAAAGACCACCCTTAACGGAGTCATAAACGTACATAGAACCATCTATAGTTTGATTGTTAATGAACTCATTCATTGACTGCTGAACATTCGTGCGCAAATCACCTTTTATTGAAGGATCATCGGCAGCTAAAGCGCTAAATGATAAAGATGCACCCAATAACAGCGCAGCAGAAGTCGTTATAATTTTTTTGTATGTAAACATTAATTATTCCTCTAATTTTATTTTTGGTATGACAGGTTTTTTTATGGCCTGTACTTAAGTAAACAATCGGGAGGTGCATTTGATTGCATTTGAGTATAATCTCAACCCTGTTTTTAATTTTAACAAGGTTACTTTATATTTATGTGGTTTAAAAATCTTCACATCCACCGTATGACAAAACCCTTTGAACTCACCGCTGAAGAGCTGCATCAAAAACTTGATGAGCACGCTTTCAGACCTTGTAGCACTCTGGAAACTTTCACATTTGGTTGGGTTCAACCATTGGGTCGTCATGGTTCACAGCTCACTCATGCCACCAATGGTTACATTATGGTGTGTGCGCGCAAAGAAGAGAAGGTTTTACCGGCTTCTGTTGTCAATGAAATTGTTGCAGAAAAAGTCGCTGACATTGAAGATAGCCAGGCCAGAACCGTGCGCAGCAAAGAACGAAAAGATATTCGTGAAGAAGTATTACAAGACCTTATGCCACGCGCATTCAGTCGTTCAAACTACACGTTTGCTTATATTGACCCGCATAACGGCTGGCTGATTGTTGATGCCGCCAATGCCACCAAAGCAGAAGATTTAATAAGTTTGTTGCGCAAAGCCATCGGCCAGTTCCCCACTCAGGCACCCAAAGTCAATGGCAACCCAACGGATATACTGACTCGCTGGTTGAGCCAACAAGCACCTGCGACCAATTTTGTTATTGATAACCAGTGTGAGCTGCGTGACCCCGATAAAGAAGGCGGTGTGATACGTTGCACACGGCAAGACTTAATGGCCGATGAAGTGCAATCTCATCTTCAAGCAGGTAAACAAGTGACCAAACTGGCCGTTGAATGGAGCGAACGCCTCACTGCAATTTTGGCGGACGATTTAACCGTCAAACGGCTTCGTTTTCTGGATGTGATTCAAGAAGAAGCACAAAACAGCTACGATGATGATGCGGCCTCGTGTTTTGATGCCGATTTTGCACTGATGACTTTGGAACTCTCTCGCTTTATACCTGCCCTAATAGAAGCCTTCGGTGGGCTCAACAATGAAAAATCAAATCAACTCAATGGATAATTTCATGCAAAACTACTTTTTAAAACCCGCTCTATTCGCCGGACTACTTTTAATCACAACAGCTCTAACCGCTTGCAGTGAAAAAACACCTCAAATTGAACCCAACACGGCATCATCCACGCCCCTCCAAATAACTGTTTATAAATCACCTACCTGTGACTGCTGCACCGATTGGGAAGACCACTTGCGCATGGAAGGCTTCGAAGTGACTTCTATAGAACGTAACAATATGAACCCGATCAAAGAAAAATTTGGGGTCAGCCGTAACCTGGCTTCATGCCACACCGGGATTATTGATGGCTATGTGATTGAAGGCCATGTGCCGGCATCTGATATCAAACGGTTATTGGCTAAGCGCCCTGAAATTACAGGGCTTACCGCACCCGGCATGCCAAAAATGTCACCTGGTATGCAGCCACACGGTGAAGCACCTAAAAATTACGACGTATTAAGTTTTGATGAAAATGGTAAAACGGAAATTTTTACCTCCTACAAATGATAATGAATTCAGAAATTATCAAATATTCAGCATAGTATAAAATTAGCATGTCACTATGCTGAGTAATTAAAAAATTTTCAGAAAGGAAAACCATACATGGCTGCCATGAGCTACATCAGTGTTATTGAGCGTTACCACGAATACTGTGGTGCAATACATGAGCTGCTCGCCTCGATTTTATCAGGAATATTAGAAGAGAAGCTATTTACTGACTCCGAGTTTCAGCAAAAAACTATCGACTATCTGGATGATACCTATCCTTTTGTTAATACACTTTATACGCTCGACAATGAGGGCACACAGACCAGTAATAATATTGTACCCGCCAACAGCAACATTCCTAATAATAAAGGCCTAGGGAAAGACCGTAGCCAACGCCCTTATTATTTGATGGCACGTCAAAATGATGGAATCATCGTCACAGAACCCTACCTTTCGGCGGTGAGCCGTAACCTCTGTATTTCAGCGGCTATAAAGCGAAAAAACCAAAATGATGATACTCAAGGCTATATTGTTGTAGATATTGATCTGCCAGAGACCCTTGAATTTTTAATGGGTGACACCCCCCGCCGCCGTTTTGAACCTCTATTCAAAGCGATATACACCTTTATATCTATTGGCCTTTTTGCCGTTGTCGGCATCCTTCTCTACTCCGCAACGACTGAACTCCTGTCACTGTTTTCCGAAAGTGCCAGCTTTGAAGACTATTACCTTAAACCTTTTGGTGTCATTATTTTTCTCACTTTGGCGCTGGCTATTTTTGATTTGGGAAAAACAACTCTGGAAGAAGAGGTGCTCATGCACAAGGACATCTTCCGCCATAGCTCTACAAGACGAACAATCACACGCTTTATTGCTGCAATTCTCATCGCTATTTCGATTGAATCTCTGTTATTGATGTTTAAAGGTGCACTAGGTGATGGTCAGCATTTAATGGAAGCCGTCTGGATGATGTTTGCTGCGATTGGTTTGATGGTCGGGTTGGGTATTTATGTTTATCTCGGCTCTAAAGCCGAAGCAATATTAAACAGCCAGAGACAACAGCGGCTTCATACAAAGAGATCGTAACGATACACGCCCTCGCCCGAGAACAACAATTCCCTCTCTGGCGAGGAGGTTCGATTTCCACCCCCCTTCAAAAAATTTACCGCCAACAATAAGTAATTGTACTTATTGGCACAAACACTCTTTACATACATCATAAAGCACGGGCTTAAAGATCATAATCAGGATGTGCAATGTTTACTAAAAGGAGGGCCACAACTATCACCACATAGAAGAATTTCAGTATGAGTGCCAACAAACATCCACAACAACCGTTGAAAAACAACCAAAAATCTGAAGATGCAGATACGTCTGGAACAGACGGTTCGTTAAACCCACCCAGCTATCCATTAATCAACACGCTCAATCGGTTTGAGCGTAACGAAGCATTAAAACAACTTGCCTCACAAATATCACGGGTCTGCTCTTCATCAAGCAATTCCGATGACTCCATGACTTTCCCGCTGGAAGATTTACCAAGCACCCTTCAGCTATTGGCCGAATTAGCAATAGAAGCCAAGGCAAATGATTCAAACAGAGAAGAGAAAAGCAAGATACTTCATTTAGCTGCCGTCATGCTACGTCGTGTACTGCATATGCCAGAGGCAAACCACTATCGGGTTCTTGGTCTCGATAGCGGAGCCACTTCGACACAGATCGCCGAACACTATCGACTGCTTCATGAGCTATTCTGGTTTGACGGAACCATTGATCCACAACAGAAAAGCCGGTTACGAATTTTCGAAGCCTATACCGCGTTAAAAGAATCAGAGTCACGACAGCGCTACGATGAAGAGCAAAAGCTGTTTGAGCAACTGGAATCCAGCTCGGGTCGGAGTGGTTTGTGGCGCGTTGCCGCAGTTGCACTCCCCGTGATTCTTGGCTTGTCTGTCTTTATGTTCTATCTTGAAAAATCCCCTGATACAGAGGTGGCTTCCTTACAAGAAAAATCACCTGACTCATATGCGGTTATTAATGAAAGCGCTGAACCAGGCAAGAGTGATGTGGCTGAGGTACCTATTAAAGAATCATTACAGGTAGAGGTGGAAACCACACAACAGCGCCCAACCCAACCCACTGACACGGTTTTTTTACCGGAAGAAGTGCCTGAAGTAATCCATACAATAGAAGAAAACGCTGCATCAGAAAAAGCATATGTTGCTGAGATACAGGTGGATGACAACGTACAATTACCAAATATTATTCCAAAGCCACCTTTAGATATGGTTTCCACAGAGACACCTTACATAGAAAAGCCAGAGAGAGTCGCTCCACAAATTAAAGAGCCCATTCAGGTTAAACAAGCCGAACGACAGGTTCCATCCGTCGTATCGTC